>JAYVWX010000151.1:0-2581 GCA_043785715.1 Novosphingobium sp.
AGCGCCGACCAAGCGGCCGGGCGTCAGTCCATCTGCCGAGGGCTCGCGATATTCGATAACAAAGCTTGTGACCGGCGTATGTTCCACCATGTCCGAGAAATCGACATCGTCCATCGCCGCCATGCCGCCGCCGGGATGGCGAATTCCAAGATAGCGCTGCAACAGTTCGAACTGTTCGGAGGTGGACCAGGGGCGGCAGTGCGACACCACCAGATCGGAATTGCGCCGCATATTTTTGCGCTGCGTGGCCGATGGCTCGAACTCCTTGGCCAAAACCCGTACCGACACACAGGCCGAGCAATCGAGGCAGGATGGCCGGTAGGCTACCGTCTGGCTGCGACGGAAACCGATCCGGCCGAGCGCGTCGTTGAGCGCATCGGCATTGGCTCCGCGTAATTCGGTGAAAACCTTGCGTTCGCTCCGGCCCGGCAAATAGGGACAGGGCGCCGGGCTGGTGACGAAAAAACGGGGAAAGCGAACGGGTGCCGTCACGGCCTGGGCAAGTCCTCTGTAACACGGCGCTCATAACCGGCGCGTGCACGACCTATGCCTACGCCGACCGGGCGATGAAAGTCTTTTAACCAAGAATGAAGGTTAACGAAGCGTTATTTTGCACCGTTGCAGTGCCCCCGCGCCGCCACGCGGTACGCTTGCGCTCAGTTGAGTTCCACCTGCGTCACCGAAAATCCCGCGGTGCGCAGCGCGGCAACCAGCCCATCGAGCTGGTTACGGTCCCGTGCCTCGCATTCGATCTCGGTGACCAGGCCTTTGGCGGGCAGGTTGGTGAAAATCCGCTGGTGCCAGACCTCGATGATGTTGACATTATGCGCGTGGAACACCTTGGCCACGTTGAACAGCGAGCCGGGCCGGTCCTGCATGGTCAGCCGCAGCCGCGCAAGCCGGCCCGACCGCGCGAGATCGCGCAGCAGCACGTTGGCCAGCAGCCTGGTGTCGATATTGCCGCCCGACAGGACAATGCCGACCTTGCGGCCCTCGAACAGCTGGCGATGCGCCAGCACCGCGGCGAGTCCCGCCGCGCCGGCGCCCTCGACCACGGTTTTTTCAATCTGCAGCAGCAGCGCCACCGCGCCTTCAAGCTCCGCTTCGCTGACCAGCACGAATTCGTCGAGCAGCCCGGCCAGCACCTTGGCGGTGAAGAAGCCCGGCTCGGCTACGGCGATGCCTTCGGCTAGCGTGTCGCCGCCGGTCGGCAAGTTGGTGCCCTTGAGCAGATTATACATCGACGGGAACAGTTCCGCCTCGACCCCGATCAACCCGATGTCCGGCTTCATCGCCCGCGCGACCGTACCCATGCCTGACGCAAGGCCGCCGCCGCCAACCGGGATTACCAGCATATCGAGATCCGGCACGTCCTCCAGCATCTCCAGCGCAACGGTGCCCTGCCCGGCGGCGACATCCGGATCGTCGAATGGGTGGATGAAGGTCAGCTCCAGCTCGGTTTCGAGCCTTCTGGCGTGGGCATAGGCCTCGTCGTAGCTTTCACCTTCGAGCACCACCGTGCCGCCGACGCTTTCGGTCTGCATGACTTTAACCGTCGGCGTCGTTTTCGGCATGACGATGGTGACGGGAATGCCCAGCCGGGTGCCGTGATACGACAGCCCCTGCGCATGGTTGCCCGCTGAGGCGGCGATAACGCCGCGCTTGATCTTGTCCCCCAGCAGCAGCATCGCATTGAGCGCGCCGCGCTCCTTGTAAGCGGCGGTGAACTGCAGGTTCTCGAACTTGAGATAGATTTCCGCCCCGGTCATTGCGCTCAGCGTCTGGCTGCGCATTGTCGGCGTGCGCACCACCGCGCCGGCGATGCGGGCCGCAGCGGCGCGAACGTCATCGGCGGTGAGCAGCGAGGTCTCGCTGTCGGCAATCGCGGCGGGCTTGTGCATGGCTGGGCCCTAAAGCAAAGCCGGTGCTTTGCAAACCCGCTAACCCGCCAGCGCGATGTCCCGCTTTACCCGTGGCAACAGCATGGTGGCGATGCCCATGACGACCAGGATGGCGATTGTATCGGCGATCCAGTCGCCGATGTCGGTATCGCGGTGCAGCGCCGGGATACCCTGCACCATTTCGATCAGCGCACCCAAAAACGACAGCCGCTCTGCGACCCGCCAGCGCAGTTCAGGCGGGAAACCGAACGCCGCAAGTCCGGCAAGGGTGCCGAATGCGAGCATATGGGCAAATTTGTCGCCAAACCGGTTGATCGGAAGTTCAGGCGGCTTGGGCAACACCGCCATGATCACGGCAAAGACAAACGCCAGCCAGAACAGCACACGCACGGCGGCTACGAAGCGCGGATGATTAAGCAGGGCCATGGGTTCGCGCCGATAAAGCAATCATCTGCCAAGGCAAGGGCTGGCGGCGGCCTCGCAACCGGTTAAAGAACCTTCGCATGACCGACAGCATCAATGTTTCCTTCATCGGCCTGGGCGTGATGGGCGGGGCGATTGCCCGGCATATCGGCAAGGCGGGCCACCAATTGACCATCTTTAACCGCTCGCCCGGCCGAGTGGCGCAATGGCGGGAGGCCAACCCCGGCCTCGCCGCGCGCGTCGCCACCAGTCCGGCC
>JAYVWX010000152.1:0-15373 GCA_043785715.1 Novosphingobium sp.
CTCGTTGAGTTGGGCAAGCGCCTGCGCATCGATGACCGGGCCGATATCGGTTTCCGGCAGTGCCGGATCGCCGATCACCCGAGCCGCCAGAGCCCCGGCCAGCCCGGCGATAATGTCATCGGCGCTGCCCTCCGGCAGGAATAGCAGGCGCAGCGCCGAGCAGCGTTGTCCCGCCGAACCGAAAGCGGATAGCATGACATCGTCGATCACCTGCTCGCGCTGCGCCGAGGTATCGACGAACATCGCATTGAGCCCGCCAGTCTCGGCAATCAACGGGATTATTGGCCCCTCGCGCAAGGCGAGCGCGCGGTTGATCGCCCAGCCGGTGTCCGTGCCGCCGGTGAAGGCCACCCCGGCGATGGCCGGATGGCCCACCAGCGCCGCGCCGATGCCACCGCCCTCGCCCGGCATCAGCGCCAGCAGATCGGGATCGAGGCCGACGGCGTAGAACAACCGCACCGCCTCGGCGGCGACCAGCGGAGTCTGTTCGGCCGGCTTGGCGATCACCGCATTGCCCGCCGCCAGCGCCGCTGCGATCTGCCCGGTGAAGATCGCCAGCGGGAAGTTCCAGGGTGAGATGCAGGCGAAAATACCGCGCCCCGACAGCTGCCAGCGGTTAGTCTCGCCGACCGCGCCTTGCAGCACTGTCGGCGCGGCGAACTGCTGCTGCGCAAGCACGGCATAGTAGCGGCAGAAGTCCGTTGCCTCGCGCACTTCGGCAACCGCATCCGGGCAGGTCTTGCCCGCCTCCAACGCGAGCAGGGCGATCAACCGGTCGGCGTTGGCCTCTAGTGCATCGCCCATCCGGCGGAGAGTTTTGGCGCGCGCCGCCCCGCCGGCGCGGTCCCAGCCTGGCTGCGCGCGGCCCGCACGCTTCGCGGCGAGTTCGATGTGGTCAGGCACCGCCTGCACCACTTCGCCGATGACCAAGCCGGTGTCGGCTGGGCTGACAACTGGCCGGGCGGGGCCGCCGAGCGGACTGCCGCCGATGATCGGCCCGCTACGAGCGGGCGAGGCCAGATAGTCCGCGACGGCGGAAGCTCCGCGCTGCCGCACGGCAAGCTGGCTCCAGTCGCGCCCGGCGGAATTTTCTCGGCCCGGACCATAGATGCCGCGCGGCAGCGGTATGCGCGGGTTACGATCCCGCGCCGCCTCGACCTTGGCGACCGGATCGGCGACAATTTCCGCCGCCGGCACGCTCTCGTCGAGCAGGGCGTGGACAAACGAGCTGTTCGCGCCATTTTCCAGCAGCCGCCGCACCAGATAGGGCAGCAGCTCCTGATGGGAGCCCACAGGCGCATAGGTCCGGATCCGCAGCGGCCCGTAGAGCCCTTCGGCGGCGCCATATAGCGCCTCGCCCATGCCGTGCAGCCGCTGATGCTCGACCACCACGCCCTGCTTGGCCGCCATGTGGCGAACGGCGGCCAGGGTATGGGCGTTGTGCGTGGCGAACTGCGGGTAAAGGCGGGGGCTCGCCGCGACCAGCGCCCGTGCACAGGCGAGATAGGACAGGTCGGTCGCCGCTTTAGTGGTGAACACCGGATAGTCCGGCATGCCCGAGACTTGCGCGGCCTTGATCTCGCTGTCCCAATAGGCGCCCTTGACCAGCCGGACCATGATCCGCCGGCCGGCCTGTTCGGCCAGCGCGGCCAGCGCGCCGATCACCGCCAGCCCGCGTTTCTGATAGGCCTGCACCACCACGCCGAGCCCGCTCCAATTGCCCAGTCCGGGTTCCCGTGCGAGCCGGTCGATCAGCTTCAGCGACAGGACCAGCCGGTCCGCCTCTTCGGCGTCGATCGCCAGATTAAGGTTATGCCGGGCGGCCGCCGTCGCCAGCATCCTGAGCCTTGGATAAAGCTCGTCCCAGACCCGCGCCTCCTGCGCCGCCTCATAGCGCGGGAAGAGCGCCGACAGCTTGACCGAAATGCCTTGCCCCGCCTCAGGCCCCGCGCCGTCGGCCGCAATGCCCACCGCCTCGATCGCGTCGGCATATTGCCCGGCATAGCGCGCCGCATCCGCCGCCGTCCGCGCGCCCTCGCCCAGCATGTCGAACGAGCAGATCATGCCGTCGCGCCGCGCGCGGTCAAGGGCATCGCCGATGGTGCGGCCCAGCACGAATTGTTCGCCCATGATCCGCATCGCCGCCGCCACCGCCTGGCGGATCACCGGCTCTCCGGCGCGGCTGGCGAGGCGCTTGAGGAAACCGGGAAAGTCGGCACGTGTCTCCGGCTCGATATCGACCAGCTTGCCGGTCAGCATCAGCCCCCAGGTCGAGGCGTTGACGAAAAGGCTGTCGGATTTGCCGAGGTGGCTGGCCCAGTCGGCCATGCCGATCTTCTCGGCAATCAGCAGATCGCGGGTTTCCGCATCGGGCGTGCGCAGGAACGCCTCGGCCAGACACATCAGCGCGAGGCCTTCCCGGGTGCCCAGCGCGAACTCCTGCAGGAAGCCTTCGACCACGCCCTGCCGCCGCTGCGAGCCGCGCGCCTGTTCGACCAGCACCGCCGCCTCGCGCACAATTGCGGCCCGGGCGGGCCTATCGAGCGGCGAGCTTTGCAGAAGCTGGCGAACCGCCGACTGCTCGTCGGCGAATTTATGCGCGTCGAGCTGGTCCCAGACATCGGGCTGCTGCATCGGCTAATCCCCTCGCAAGAGGCCGATTGCCGGGCATGACAACCGGAGAACGGGCTCAAAGTCGGGATCGCGCGCGCCTGCTGCAAGGTCCGCGGCAGCACCTGCGATCTTGGCAAAGCCGCTGGTCGATACCAGATAGGCGGGTGAGACCCTATCCCTGCGGTTTCCATCTCTTTGAGGATGGAGTCATGCACGACAATCCGCTCGGGCTCGACGGCTTTGAATTCGTCGAGTTCACCAGCCCGGACCCGCAGACGCTCGCTGCGCAATGGCAAGCCATGGGTTTCACCCACCTCGCCACCCACCGCTCCAAGGATGTCCGCCGCTATGCGCAGGGCGACATCAATCTGCTGCTGAACATGGAACCCAGCGGCCAGGTCGCCGAGTTTCGCGCCAGCCACGGCCCCTCAGCCAATGCCATGGCCTTCCGGGTCCACGATGCCGGCGGCGCGTTCGCCGAGGCAGTCCGGCGGGGCGCGCAGCCGGTCGATGGCCCGGTCGGGCCGATGGAGCTGCGCATTCCGGCAATCGCGGGAATCGGCGGCGCCAACCTCTATCTGGTCGATCGCTACGGCGCCGCGGAAATCTATGACGTCGATTTCCGCCCGGTCGCCGGGGTGGTCCGCGATAGCTGTTCGGCTGGGCTCATCGCGCTCGATCACCTGACGCATAACGTCAATCGCGGGCGGATGGCCTATTGGGCGGACTTCTATGAGCGGATCTTCAATTTCCGCGAGATCCGCTATTTCGACATCGAGGGTCAGGCGACCGGGCTGTTCTCTAAAGCGATGGTCGCCCCGGATGGCAAGATCCGCATCCCGCTCAACGAGAGCCAGGACGAGCACAGCCAGATCGAGGAATTCCTGCACGCCTACAAGGGTGAAGGCATCCAGCATCTCGCTTTCGCGACCAACGACATCTTCGCCGCTGTTGATCGGCTGCGCGCCAATGGCATTGCCTTCCAGCAGACGCCGGACAGCTATTACGAGGCACTGGACACCCGCCTGCCCGGGCACGGCCATGACGTTGCGGCAATGCGCGAGCGCGGGATATTGATCGACGGCGCGCCCGAAACCGGGGGCGGCCTGTTGCTGCAGATCTTCACCCGGAATATGATCGGCCCGATCTTCTTCGAGATCATCCAGCGCAAGGGCAACGAGGGTTTCGGTGAAGGCAATTTCAAGGCGCTGTTCGAAAGCCTTGAGCGCGACCAGATGCGACGCGGGGTCATTCCGGCGGGGAAGCAGATATGAACGCACCTTTCGCCGTCACCCGCATCCACCACGTCGCCTACCGCTGCCGTGACGCAGCGGAGACCGTCGCCTTCTACCAGCGCGTGCTCGGCATGGAATTCACCACCGCCTTCGCCGAGAACGAGGTGCCCTCCACCGGCGAGCCCGACCCGTATATGCATGTGTTTCTCGACGCCGGCGGCGGCAATGTCCTCGCCTTTTTCGAACTCCCCGAGCGCCCCGCCATGGACCGCGACCGCAATACGCCCGAGTGGGTCCAGCACATTGCGCTGGAGGTGCCCGATATGGCCGCGCTGCTTGCCGCCCGCGCGCATATCGAGGCCGAGGGGGTCGCCGTGACCGGGCCGGTGTTCCACGGCGTGTTCCAGTCGATCTATTTCTTCGATCCTAACGGCCACCGCATCGAGCTTGCCTGCAACATCGGCACGCCCGAGCAATATGCCGAGCTGCGCCGCATCGCGCCGCTGATGCTGGAGGAATGGCGCCGCACGAAAAAGGCGCCGCGCCATGCCACCTGGCTGCACGCCAAGCCCGGGCCGTGAGTATGGGCGGCATCGATGAAACCCACGATCCGGCGCGCACCAGCTGGGTGGAAAGCGCGAACGGGCACCCGGAATTCCCGGTGCAGAACCTGCCGTTCGGGATGTTTGCGCCCACCGGCGAACCGCCGCGTCCGGGCGTCGCCATCGGCGAGATGGTGCTCGATTTGCAACTGGAATGCGACCTGGTTGCGATCCTTGCGGTTTCGCCGGAGCAGCGCTCCGCGTTCCGCCGCCAGCTTTCGGACCGCCTGTCCAATCCGGCGCACCGCGAAGGTCTGTCGCCGCGTCTCTACCGGACCGCCGACTGCACGCTGCATCTGCCTTTCGCCATCGGCGATTATACCGATTTTTACGCAGGCATTCATCATGCCCGCAATGTCGGGGCGCTGTTCCGCCCGGATAATCCGCTGCTGCCCAACTATCAATACGTTCCCATCGGCTATCACGGTCGCGCCTCGTCGGTGCGGCCATCGGGCATTCCGGTAGCCCGCCCTTCCGGCCAGCAGCGGCCAACCGGTACCGAAGCCCCGGCGTTCGGACCAACCGCGCAGCTGGATTACGAGCTGGAGCTGGGCATCTGGATCGGCGAGGGCAATGCGCTGGGATCGCCGATCCCGGTCACGGCGGCGGCGGATCATATCGCCGGTTTTTGCCTGCTCAATGACTGGTCCGCGCGCGATATTCAGGCGTGGGAATATCAGCCGCTCGGGCCGTTCCTGGCAAAAAGCTTTCACACCACCATCTCGCCCTGGGTGGTGACGCCCGAGGCGCTCGCCCCGTTCCGCATTCCCCAGCCGCCACGTGCCAAAGGTGATCCGGTGCCGCTTGCCTATCTCGCCGATGCGCGCGACCAAAGAGAGGGCGCCTATGCCATCGACTTCACCGCCGCGATCCTGACCGATGCCATGGCGCGGGAGGGATATAAGCCGCTGGCGATAGCGCACAGCTCCGCCCGCCACCTCTACTGGACCGTAGCCCAGTTGGTGACCCACCACGCCTCCAATGGCTGCAACCTGCGCGCGGGCGACCTCATCGGCACCGGCACGATCTCCGGCCCGGAGGCCGGCGAATACGGTAGCCTGATCGAAGCGACCCAGGCGGGCCGCAAGCCGATCCGCCTTCCCACCGGCGAAACGCGCGGCTTTCTTGAGGATGGCGACACGGTCATCCTTTCGGCCACGGCCCGCGCCGATGGCTTCGTGCCCATTGGCTTCGGCCCGTGCCGGGCACAGGTGAGGGGCGGCACATGATCGCCGAACCGCTCATCCTGCATGACTATTGGCGATCGAGTTCGGCGTGGCGGGTGCGGATCGCGCTCAATCTCAAGGGAGCGGGATATACCCGCGTCGCCCACGATCTGCTGGCGGGTGAGCAGCGCGCCGGACCCTATGTCGCCATCGCCCCGCAAGGGCTGGTCCCGGCGCTGGAATGCGGCGGGGTGGTGCTCACCCAAAGCGTCGCGATCATCGAATGGCTGGAGGAGCGCATCCCGCTGCCCCCGCTGCTGCCCCCCGATGCGGCGGACAAAGCCCTTGTCCGCGCCATGGCGGGACTGATCGCCAGCGATATCCAGCCGCTCCAGAATTTGCGGGTGCTAAGGGCGCTCAAGGCGCGGTTCCGGGCGCAACAGGAAGCGATCGACGATTGGGCGCGGCACTGGATCGAGCAAGGTTTCGCTGCGCTGGAGATACTTGTGGTGCGGCATGGCGAGGGCTTCTGTCATGGCGACAGCCCCACCCTGGCCGACTGCCTGCTGATCCCGCAGATGTACAATGCCGAGCGCTACCAGACGGACTTCACCCGGTTTCCCGCGCTGATGGCGGTGCGGCAGCGCTGCGAAACACTGCCGGCCTTCAGCGCAGCCCATCCCTCACGCCAGCCCGAAGCGCCATGACCGACTGGACCATCCCCCAGCGCTGGCAGGACTATTCGGCGCAGGACCATGCGGTGTGGGACAGCCTGTTCACACGCCAGCGCCGCCAATTGCAGACCCGCGCGACCCAAGCGTTTCTGGACGGGCTGGAAATCCTCGAACTGTCGCGGGCGGGAATTCCCGACTTCGCGGAGCTTTCGCAGCGCCTCGCCGGCCGCACCGGCTGGAGCGTGGTCGCCGTGCCGGGGCTGGTGCCTGACGACGTCTTCTTCACCCATCTCGCCAACCGCCGCTTTGTCGCCGGCCGCTTCATCCGCCGGCCCGACCAGCTCGATTACCTTGAGGAACCCGACGTCTTCCACGACATCTTCGGCCATGTCCCGCTGCTCGCCAATCCGGTATTCGCCGACTACATGCAAGCCTACGGCGAGGGCGGCCTCCGCAGCCTGAAACTCGGCGCGCTGGACAAGCTCGCCCGGCTTTATTGGTACACGGTCGAGTTCGGCCTGATCCGCGAGCCCGCCGGCCTGCGCATCTATGGCTCGGGAATCCTCTCGAGCCACGGCGAGACCGGATTTGCGCTTGATAGCCCGAGCCCGAACCGGATCGGCTTCGAGCTCAAGCGAGTGATGCGAACGCCGTACCGGATCGACGATTACCAGCAGTGTTATTTCGTTATCGACAATTTCGAGGTGCTGCTGCGCCACACCCTCGATACCGATTTCGGCCCGCTCTACGCTGAACTTGCAACCCTGCCCGATCTGGCGATTACCGATGTTCTGCCGGACGACCGGATCATCACGCAGGGTACGCAAGAGAGAATTGCGTCATAATTTCACTCCAGAATGCCGAGGTTCAGCGCTTCGAGCAGTGCCGAGCGGGCACGAGTGACATCGGCCCAGAGCGCCGGCTGGGCGAGGTCGTCGGCGGCGATTGTTTGTCGCCAGTGGCGCTGCACGACCTCCCCGATCCGGTCGAGGCTGGCGTGATCGACCAGGAATCGCGGATCGACCGCCGCCGGGTCCGCCACGACACGCAGGCGCAAACACGCCGGCCCGCCGCCATTGGCCATCGATTGCCGCACCTCGACCGGCACCAGCCGCCGGACTGGGCCATTGCGCGCCGCCAGATCCTGAAGCCAGGCCCAGACATGGGGATTATCGCGCGCCTCGGTCGGCAGGATCAGCGCCATGCCGCTTTCGGGCAGGCTCACCAGCTGGGCGTTGAACAGATAGGTGGCGACGGCTTCCGCCAGGCTCACCGAACTGGCCGGCACCTCGATGATCTCGATCTTGGGAAGCTGGCGCCGCAGCGCCGCATAAACCTCCGCCGGATCGGCGAAGGCCTGTTGATGGACCAACAGCACATGCTCATTCGCCACCATCACGACATCGGCATGGAAGGCGCCGGCGGCGATTGCTTCGGGCGATTGCCGGGCGAAGATCGTGCGGTCGGGATCGAGCCTGTGCAGCCGTGCGACCGCTGCGCTGGCCTCGACGTGCTGACGCGCGGGGAACGGCCCGCCGCTCTCGCCGTAGACGAACAGTTCCACCCCGGGCGCATCATGCACTGGGCTGAGCCGGATATGATTGGCGGCGCCCTCGTCGCCGAACGGGGCCGGGACCGGCCCGTGCAGGGCGAAGTGACTGCTGTCGGCAAAGGCCACGCGCAACTGCGCCAGCGTCCCCGCCCATTCGTGGCTGCGATGCGGCATGGTGACGAGATTGGCGGCGGTCAGGTGGCAGCGGCCATCGGCGGTATCGAGCGCGGGCGAAACCGTCGCGGCATTGGCAGCCCACATCGCCGAAGCGGACAGCGCGTTGGCGCGCAGGCCGGGAGTCGCCTGTTCGATCGTAGTGCCGAGGCGCGCCAGCCAGTCGCGGTTCGGCCGGTTGTGAGGCAGGAGTATGCCCTGCACGAGGCCCAGATCGAGATTCACCCGCATCTTGGCGATGCCTTCCAGCGCCGCGTCGCGGGGCCGGGACGTCGCCCCGGCATTGCGCGTCGCCGCCAGATTGCCGAGGCTAAGGCCGGCGAAATTGTGGCTCGGCCCGACGATCCCGTCGAAGTTGATCTCGCGCAGCATGACGATCAGCGCGGCACGTGGGTTATGACATCGCCGGGCGAAACTCCCAGCATCCCGGCCGCCGCTTCGTCCAGCACGATGCCGCCCTCTGCCGGCGTCACCTCGCCGTAGCAGGCGCGAAAATCGGCGAGCCGGCCATGCGCCACCAGACTGGGCGCGCCCTCGCCTTTGGGCACAATCCTCGTTAGCCGCGCGGATCGTGCCTGACTGACCGTCGCAATCGCATCGGTCGCCGCCGCCATCGTCGGGCCGCCATCGAAGATGTCGATATAGCCCTCATAGGCGAAGCCTTCTTTCTCCAGCATGCGCATCGCCGCGAGCCCGGTCTTGTGCGGCTTGCCGATTACCGCCAGCGCAGTTTCCGGCAGCATCGCAGTGTAGATCGGATGCTTGGGCATCAGGTCGGCAATGAACTGGTTGCCGTGGACGGCGTTGAAATCGTCCGCCTCGCGAAAGCTCATGCCGAAAAAGCGCCCCGCCAGACTATCCCAGAACGGCGAGCCGCCGGTATCGTCGTGCGCGCCGCGCAATTCGGCAATCGTACGCTCGGCAAAACGCGCCCGGTGCAGCTTCATGAACAGGTAGCGCCCGCGCGCCAGCAGTGCGCCGGCCCCGGTCGATCGCTCCTGGGGATGCAGCCACAGCCCGGCGACTTCGCTCGATCCGTCGAGGTCGGTGGACAGCGTCAGCATTCCGGCGCGGAATGTCCGGGCCAGCTCCTTGCTGACCTGGGTCATGGTGCTGAGGCGATAGCTGTAGAACGGCAAGGTCGAGCCGACCTTCGCGAAGATCTGGCAAGTGCCTTTCGCCTCCCCGCTGGCCGCATCTTCGAGAATGAACAGGAACACATCGTCGTCCAGCCGGTCTTCATCGCGGGCAAAAGAGGCGGCCGCGCGCTCCAGCTTGGCCTTCAGCGTCGCGCGGTCGGCGGGCAGGTTGGTAAAGCCGCCGCCGGTGCCCTTGGCCATCCGGTACAGCGCGGCGAGATCATCCGGGCGCGCCGCGCGCATGACGAAACTCATGGCAGCGACGCTCCCGCGTTCAACCGGTGAAGCACCAGCGCGGTGAGCCGGGCGCGTTCGACCAGCGAAGCGACCAGCAGGAACTCGTCCGGCGAATGAATCGCGCCGCCTCGCGCGCCCATCGTGTCGATCACCGGCACACCCATGGCGGCGATATTGTTGCCATCGCAAACTCCGCCGGTGTCCTGCCAATCAAGCTCCTCGCCGAGATCCGCCGCCGCCGCCCGGATCAAAGCGAACAGCCGCTCGCTGCCCGCGTCGATCGGCTTGGGTGGACGGGTGAAGCCGCCGTGGAGCTTGATCGCCACCTCATGCGCCGCGCCTACCTCGGCGATGACGCGGGCGATAATCGCTTCCGCCTCTGCCGCATCGTCTTCGCCGCGCGGCCGGATGTTGAACCGGAGGATGGCGAGGTCCGGCACCATATTGTCCGGACCGCCGCCGTCGATCCGCGCCGGATTGATGCCCAGCCCGGCGCGGCGCGCCTTCGCCAGCCGCAGCGCGAGGTCGGATGCGGCGACCACGGCGTTCCGGCCATTTTCGGGATTGCGCCCGGCATGGGCGGAACGCCCGTTCACAATTGCGGCGAAATTGCCGGACCCCGGCCGCGCCCGCGCCATCGCGCCGCTGGGCAGCGCCGGTTCAAAGGTCAGCGCGGCAATCTTGCCCTGCGCCGCCTCGCGGATAAGCCCCGCCGAGGATAACGAGCCGGTTTCCTCGTCGCTGTTGATCAGGACATCGTAGCCGAGCTGCGGGCGGGTGGCCTCGAAGGCCCGCAAGCCGGCCAGCATCAAGGCAAGCCCGCCCTTCATGTCGGCGGTGCCGGGCCCGCGCAGCGTATTTTCGTCAATCCACTCGCAATGCTGGAAAGGATGGTTTGCCGCGAACACCGTATCCATATGCCCGGTAAGCAGCACGCGGCGTTCGGCGCCAGGGCGGACGCGCAGCAGCAGGTGGCGGCCGTAGGTCATGTCCTCCAGCCTGCCGTCCCCGGCCACCTTCTCCACCGGATCGGGATCGACCAGTTCGAGCTTTCCCGGCAGCGCCGAAAAAGCCTCGGCCAGCAGGCTTGCCACCGCCTCCAGGCCCGGCAGATTGCCGGTGCCGCTGTTGATCGCCGCCCATTTGAAGACGGAATCGAGCATGGGCTGCTGCTCGACCGGTTCGAGGCAGAAGAATTCAGCGCGGGTGAGCCCGGTCATGGCGCGCCTGTCACGGCGAAGATGCCAGTGGCATTGCCGCTGTCGAAGCTCAGGTCGAGCCTGCCGGTAGCCGGATCGACGTCGCGGCTGATGAATTCGTAGAACGATCCCGGCACTTCGCGCTGGGTCAGGCTGCCGTCACCAACGCGGAACTGGCGGACGACCTTGCCGGCCAGAAACGCCGTCTGGCGCACCCGCCCGTTGGCCGACACTTCGACCTCGGGCTTGAGCGGGAAGCCGCGCTGGCGAAGTTGCGCTGCCAGCATGGTCACATCGGGCACGCGGTCGGTCGCATGATTGAACACGTTGCCTTCTGTCGCGATCCAGGCGCCCTCCGCGGTCGCGGATCGCATGGTCTCGTAATCAGCCAGCGCCGGGGTCTCGTGGTGCCGCCCGAACGACGCAACCACGCCGGGGAGGCCGGCCAAGGCTGCTTCAAACAAACATCGCCCGTCGCGGGCAAGGCGTCCCAGCATTTCCCGTTCAGCTTCGCCCAGCGGATCGACCGAAGCGTCGAAGATGCGCCGCGCCGCATCGCGCGCAGCTTCGGGCAACTGGGCCACATGCAGCTCGCTGACGAAAAACTGCGGCACGCTTTCGGCCATGTCCCGGTGGGCAAAAGCGCGACCGGTCATGGTCAGCTTCGGCAGCGGATAGGTTCCGGCCACGGCGTAGCCGAGCGGTTCGAGAATCCGGGAAAACGCGGCAGCGCCAGCCGGGAGTGCCCCGCTCGGCCCATCGATCGTGCGCAGCGCACCGTGATCGAAGCAGACCTGACGCCCGTCCGCCCGCACTTCCGCGACATAGGCCGCCGCCGAGGCCACGCGCGTGAGCAAATCGGCAAACAGGACGATGTTCAGCGCCATGGCGACTTCGGCCCGGCTTGGCTGACCGGCGCCTTCGCCAAGGCGAGGGTCGATCGCCATCACGGCCAGCACGTCGCCAGCCCGGTCCTCACCCAGCATCGCCGTCACCAGCCGCCAAATCGCGCTGCCTTCTGGGATCATCGCTGCCTCATCGATAGCAATGCGGCAGGATAACGCTTCACGGCGGAAATCGATAGGCAATTCGGCTTGGGATTTGTGGCAGCGCCACAGCGACTGTCCGCCGGAAAAAATGTGATCCCGGGGTCTTGACGCTCTTGACGTCAAAATCGTGTTTCCTATCTTTTTTTCGCCGGGTGCTGATGGCAGGCCCGGCGGTCCGGCGGGTGTCCAATCACTCCGGGCACCCTTGTATCCGGTCGCTCAAAGAGGAGGACATGGCTATGAGAAGTACCTTTGATTTTTCCCCCTATCGCCGGTCGTCGATCGGCTTCGACCGCCTGTTCGACATGCTGGAAAAATCCCCCCGCGTCGAACAAGCCGATGGCTATCCGCCTTACGATGTCGAACAGCAGGGCGAGGATGCCTACCGCATCAGCCTGGCCGTCGCCGGGTTTTCCCGCGACGAGATCGATATCACCAGCAAGCCCAACCTGCTGGTCGTCACCGGCCGGAAGAGCGAGGATGGCCAACGCCGCTTTATGCATCGCGGTATCGCGGCCCGCGCTTTCGAGCGCCAGTTCCAGCTCGCCGATTACGTACAGGTGACGGGCGCGTCGCTGAACAACGGCCTGCTGGAAATCGATCTCAAGCGTGAACTGCCCGAGGAGGTAAAGCCGCGCAAGATCGAAATCGGCCAGGACACTGGCAAGCAGGATTCTGGCAAGCAGGAGCGTCTCGAATCCGGAGAAAGAAGCAAGGCGGCATAAGGTCCGCACTGACAGGGCCATCCGGTAGCGACTGACGTCGCCGCCGGATGGCCCGTCGGTACTCTTTGGCCCGCTCAAAAACGCCGCTGAGCCGTGCGCGGTGCGCGGCGAAAGTGGCATCTCGCCGGAACATATCAGACATGGTTTCGTTGATTGCGTTCGAGCCGTTGGGGCTTGCAATATGGAGAAGTGGCATGGCTGGCGGCGGTGAATACGAGCCAAAAGGTTCGCGAAACGTAACTGGGACAGCCTCCACTCCCGATGGGCGCTGGACCAAGAAATCGAAAAATGCATCGGCCGCAAAGCGTGCACTTGATAGCTCTGACGATGCAAGCGAAGAGACGACCGAACCAGTTGTTTTTGAGCCAGATCCGGCGTTGATTAACCGGATCGAACAGGGTGAAGCGGACCGTCGCAAGAACCGCGGGTCTGGCGAGACGGAACACTGATTTGGCGGGTTATTGATATTAGAACGGGATGCGATCTGGCTCAATCGCATCCCGTCGCTGATCGCCAGTCCTTCGGATAATTATTGCTGATAGCCGGCTCGGTTTAACTCATGTGCGAAGTGTGGCTGGGCTGTAAACCTGTGCTTGACGGGCTGACGCCGGGGACGCCCGTAAGGTCGTTGTGACTGGCATAGTCATGGGGATCAACCTTGCCGGTGCCGGACTCTCCCCCCGAATAGGCCTTCGCCGACTCGGGATTGGTCGTTGCATAACGATAAATGCCGTAACCGACGGCGGCGGCAATTCCCAGTTTTAAAAGCATGATCAACCCTTTCAAGTTCTGTTCAGACCGTCACGCGAACCATTTACCGGCTTCGGGAAAATTTTCGGATCGCGCAAAGAGACGAGGCAGAAACCTGGCAGCGCAGCGGCGGTTCCATGGCGCGACAGTCAAATTCGCCCTGTGCGGCGAGCCGGGCGGACGATGCGCCGGTTTGCTGAACCGGCGGGGCTGCTGGCAGCGCCGGTCGATATCGGTAAACAGTTCAGCGCCGCATCAGGCCGGGCAAGCGGGCAAGCAGTTCGCGGGCGAGAAAGCCGATCGGCCCGATTTGCTCGCCGCAGCGTCGCCCGGCTTCGCCGTGCAGCCGCACCGCCCATAGCGCGGCCTGGAGCGGCGTTGCTCCGCGCGCGCTCAATCCGGCGGCGATCCCGGCGAGAACGTCTCCAGAGCCACTGGTGGCCAGCCCGACGCTGCCGCCCGCATAGGCGTAGAGCGCTCCGTCTGGTTCGGCGATAAAGCTGGTCGAACCCTTGAACACGACAATCGCGCCGTAAAGTTCGGCAGCGCGGCGAACGGCCGCTGGTGGGTCTGCTTCGATCACCGCCGCGTCACACGCCAGCAGCGCGGCCATCTCGCCGACATGCGGCGTAAGCACGGCCGCGCCAAGTCTCGCGCATAAAGCTTCGCCCCGGCCATGCAAAGTCATCAGCGCTGCCGCATCAAGGATCAGCGGGATTGCGTTGAACTGCCGGTCAAGCAGCACATCGACAATTAGCCCCGCCGGTTCTCCGTCACCCATCGCCGGACCCACGACGACGATGTCACAGCGCGACAGGTCCTTGCCAATCCCGGCAGGAAATCCGGCGATCTCTCCATCGCCGTCTTGCTCCAGCGCAAACACTGCGATTTCCGGCATGGCGATGCCGAGCGCCAGCGCGGTGCTGACGGGGGTTGCGACCTGAACCTTGCCAGCCCCGGCTCGCAGCGCGGCCTCAGCGGTCAGCAGCAGCCCGCCCGGCACCGTCGTGCTGCCACCGATGATAAACACCCGCCCGCGCGAGTTCTTGTCGGAGGCGGGATCGGGGTCCGGCAGGGGATTGTCCCGCAACCAGGCGCTGTCAAGCGCGAGCACCTCAGCCACGGGCGGCAACCATCTTGTCCGGCGCATCGGTGACCCGGGTGTCCTCCTGTTCCATCGGCGCGGTGACGTTATAGCGCGCCAGCACGAGATTGCCGTCTTTGCCCGCCGCGGCATCGAGCCGGTATTCGGTGATCGCGCAATTTGCGACATCGCCTTCGCGGTCGATCGCGAGAATTTCCGCTTCGGTAAGACCCTCGATGATGTAGCGCAGGCACAGCACCACCACCTGATGCGCGACGATCATCACCCGCAGTCCGCCGTAATGCAGTGAGATTGTGTCCATCAATCCGCGCAGTCGCAGGATCACATCGGCCCAACTCTCGCCGCCCGGAGCGCGGTGATAGAACTTGCCAAGCAGTTGGCGAAATTCGGCCTGCTGCGGCTCGAACTCGCGGATGCCGGTGCCTGTCAGCCCATCGACGATGCCGAATTCCTTCTCGCGCAGCCGCTCGTCGAGGCAAATGCCTTCGTCAGCATCGCAGCCACCAGCGGCGCGGAAGAACTGCGCGGTTTCGATGGCGCGGACATAGGGGCTCGAGAGCACCACATCCGGCCGGCCCTGAACCCCTTCGCCGGCGAACCAGTGCCCAAGCGCCGTGGCCTGCTCACGCCCCAGTTCGGACAGCGGAACATCGACATCGCGGCCGATCAGTGCGATCCGCGCAAGACCCTCCGCCGTGGCTTTATCGCGCGCGACATTGCCGGCGCTCTGGCCGTGGCGAACTACCCACAGCGTCGAGGGCCAGCGCAGGGTCATTACCGCATTGTCGGGGATTGACAGGGCATGATGGCGAAAACGAATGCCGGCTCGCTGGGTTCCGGCGGGCCGCCTAAACTTCGCCTCGCTCAGCCCAGTGGCAGACGTAAAATAGCCGTCAGTCCTGCAGTGGCGCCGTCAGCCGCGCGCCGGTTGGTCAGTACCAGCGTGCCGCCGTGCTGCTCGGCGATTGCGCGGGCGAGGGCCAGGCCCAGCCCCGCCCCGCCGGTGCCGATGTTGCGCGACGGATCGCCGCGGGTGAAAGGTTCGAACATGCGGGCCATGTCGTGCTCGGCGATGCCCGGTCCGTCATCGTCGATGCGGATTGCCGCCGAAGTGCCGTCGCGCTCCAGCGAAACCCGCGCCACCCGGCCGTAG
>JAYVWX010000153.1:0-5128 GCA_043785715.1 Novosphingobium sp.
TCGATCAACTCAGGCTTCGTAAGCCGTTCGAGTTCCTCGCGATTCATGAACAGGATGAATCACACCGGGCTGGCCTTGGCAAGGGGGTGGGTAATTACAGGTGCTCGGTATCATGCTGTGGGGTTTTCCGATCTATGGCGCGATCGATCCGCCCGCCACTTATGGTGGGACACTCAGTGTGAAGTTCTGAATATCGGGGCCGGGACGGTTCGACCCGTTCCGGCCCTCTGCTTACCGATCCGGGGATGCTGGAGAGAAAATATGGCTGAATTCCCATCCACCGACCTGCTGCGTCACCCCGACCGCCTGTTCATCGGCGGGGACTGGGTGGCGGCAACCAGCGGGACGACGATCGACGTCATCGCGCCGGCAACCGAGGAACTGTTCCTGACGGTGGCGGAGGCCGGGGTCGCCGATATCGACCGTGCGGTCGCCGCCGCGCGTCAGGCTTTCGATCAAGGCCCGTGGACGCGGCTGACCCCGCTGGAACGCGCCGGCTACCTTTCCGCCATCGCGGACGAGATGGACAAACGCTGCGATGCCATCGCGGCGATCTGGCCCAATGAGATGGGTATCCTGCAAGGTATCGCCAGCGCCTTTGCCGGAACGATCGGCGGCGTCTATCGCTACTACGCGGGACTGGCCGACACGTTCGACTGGGAAGAGCGCTTCGATAACCCGCCGGGCGGCGGCGATTATGCGCTGATCACCAACGAACCGGTGGGCGTGGTCGGGGCGATTGTGCCGTGGAACGCGCCGGTCAACATCACCGCCTACAAGGTCGCGCCCGCGCTGCTGGCGGGCTGCACCGTGGTGCTCAAGCTTTCACCCGAGGCGCCCGGCACCGGCTATCTGCTGGCCGAGATTGCCGAAAAAGTCGGACTTCCCGCAGGTGTGCTCAATGTCGTCACCGCGGATCGCGAGGCTTCGGAGCGGCTGGTGCGCCATCCCGATGTCGACAAGATCGGCTTCACCGGATCAAGCGCGGTGGGCAAGCGGATCGCCTCGATCTGCGGCGAACGCATCGCCCGCTGCACGCTGGAACTGGGCGGCAAGTCGGCAGCGGTCATCCTTGACGACTACGACATCGGCAAGGCGGCGGAAGCACTGGTCGGGCCGGCCTGCGCCATGACCGGGCAGATCTGCTCGTCGCTGACCCGCATCGTCGTTACCCAGGGACGGCACGACCAACTGGTCGAGGCGCTGAGCGCCGGGTTTCAGGCGGTCGTTCTGGGCGATCCGTTCGATCCGGGCACCGGCATGGGGCCGCTGGCGATGGCCAGGCAGCGCGACAAAGTCGAGGGCATGGTCGCCGACGCCGTGCGCGATGGCGGCGAGCTGGTAACCGGCGGCAAGCGCCCGGCGCACCTCAACCGCGGCTATTTCTTCGAGCCGACGATCTTCGCCAATGTCGATAACAACGACATGATCGCGCGCGAGGAGATCTTCGGCCCCGTGCTCAGTGTCATCCCCGCGCGCGACGAGGCCCACGCCATCGAGATCGCCAACGCTACCGTGTTCGGCCTCAACAACTCGGTATTCACCAACGATACCGATCGGGCTTATGCCGTCGCGCGGCAGCTTCGTTCGGGCACGGTCGGGCACAACAGCTGGCGCAGCGACATGGCGATAGGGTTCGGCGGCTTCAAGCAATCGGGCATCGGGCGCGAGGGCGGGGTCAACGGCTTGCGCGCCTACCTCGAACCCAAGTCCATTATCCTGGACAATCCACCCTGACAGCATTTCGGAGAGGCAACAATGGCAACGGTTATCAAGGGCGTAACGCTCAACACCGACATCACCGCGAAGAATGCAACCGCGCGGGCGAACATCGATACGATCATCGATTTTTTCTCGGTCTATCTCAAGGATAAGGCCCATTTCTATTCGCTGTGGGTCGAAGACGAGCCGCAGGTCATCACTCCGTTCGTCAGCGGCGATATCGCGGTATGCACGGTCGCGGTCCATTCGGGCTGGGAGGCGGTCAAGCGCTTCTGGGACCCGATTCACGACGAGATGACCGGCACCTTCGACTGGTTCATCGACGAGATTATCGCCGGGGAAGACCCCAATACCATCGTCACCAAATCCAACAGCTACATCG
This sequence comes from Novosphingobium sp., assembly GCA_043785715.1. Taxonomy (GTDB): domain Bacteria; phylum Pseudomonadota; class Alphaproteobacteria; order Sphingomonadales; family Sphingomonadaceae; genus Novosphingobium. The sequence continues at coordinate 2,105 of JAYVWX010000153.1, forward strand.
ACGTCCAGACCGGCGCGGTGTGGGGCAACAAGGCGGTCAAATATCGCGGCCGCTATGTCCAGATCTTCAAGTTCGAGGCTGGCAAGGTCAAGTCGTTCGAGGAATATTACGACACCGCGCTGCTCAATTCGGTCTATGGCGCATGAGCGGGGCGCGCACCCTCGAAGGCCGTTCGGTCATCGTCACCGGCGCGTCGCAGGGCATGGGGCGCGCTATCGCCGTCCATGCCGCGAAGAAAGGTGCGGCGCATGTCGCGCTGGTGGACATCAAGCAGGCCGAAGGTGAGGAAGCGGCCGAGGAAGTGCGCGCTGCCGGGGCTGTCGCCACGTTCATCCGCACCGACCTGCGCAAGGCAGACCAGATCGCCGCGATGATCGAGCAGGCGGTCTCCGTCGCCGGCCAGCTCGACGTGCTGATCAACAACGCCGGGATCACCGACGATGGGGTGACGGGCGGCCCGCAAACCCTGGAATCGCTGACCGATGAAACCTGGGACGCGGTCATGGACCTCAACGTCAAGGCGATCTGGCGGGCGGTGAAATTCGCCGGGCCGCATTTGCGCAAATCGAAGCTGACCCCAGCCATCGTCAACGCGGCATCGGTCGCCAGCACCTTCGCCTATCCGGGCATCCCCGCCTATTCGGCATCCAAGGGGGCGGTGAAGCAGCTGACCCAGATGATTGCGGTGGAATATGCCCCGTTCGGCATCCGCTGCAACGCCTATGCGCCCGGCGCCATCCGCACGCCGATGTTCCTGCACAGCCTCAACACTGCGAGCGATATTGCCGCCGCCGAGGCGACGATGTCCGGCCCGCACCTGATCAAACGGCTGGGCGAGCCGGAAGAAGTGGCGCAACTGGCCTGCTTCCTCGCCTCGCCCGAAGCCTCGTTCATCACCGGTGCAATCGTCCAGATCGATGGTGGCACGATGGCGTGGCGCGGAACCAGCTGACACGGCCGGATTTCGACTATGTGCGGGGCAAACGACCAGACCTAGGAGATTTGAAGTGAGCGAAGTGCAAGATCAGGCCGCGATCGATCCGGAGCTGTCGCCGGAAGCCCTGACCGAACGCTTCGGGTTTGACGTGCTGCGCGAGTTCGATCTCGACAAGCCTGAATTCAATGACCAGTTCCAGGAAGTCATGGACTTCGTGGTGCAGAAATGCCCGGTCGTGCACAGCCCGACCGGCAAGGGGTACACGGTGTTCAACACCGAGGAAGCCGTGCGCACGACCGGGCAGGACTGGCAGACGTTCAGCAGCGCCAAGGGCTACATGAACAACCGGCCGGAAAACCTGCCCTATCTGATCCCGGTCGAGCAGGATCCGCCCAACCAGTCCAGCTGGCGGCACAAGCTCAATCCGTTCATGACGATCAAGGTCATGGAATCCAAGGCCGACCTGATGCGGGCCGATACCAACTTGCTGATCGATCGCTTCATCGATCATGGCCATTGCGAGTTCGTCTCGGAATTTGCCGCGATCATGCCGGGCTGGGCATTCTTCAAGCATAATCTGGGTATACCAGTGGATGAGCTGGACATGCTTGTGCACAACGTCGAACTGGGTCTTTACGCACCGATGGACGAGCGGCCGGGCTGTTTCGAAAAAGTGTTCGTCTATCTCGACGGCTTCCTCAAGAAGCGGATGGAATTGCCGCCGCAGGGGGATATCGTCGACGCGATCCTTGAGGGCGTCACCTACAAGGACGGAACCCCGGCGCCGTGGGATCACAAGGTTTCGGTGGCGGCCGACCTGACCTTTGGCGGCATTTCGACGACCATCTATGCGATGGGATCGTCGCTCTATCATCTGGCGACGCATCCGGACGACTTGCAACTTCTGCTCGATCGGCCCGACCTGATCGAAAACGCGGTAGAGGAATTCATCCGGGCCTATTCGCCCGTGGAGGCAATGGGGCGCACCTGCACCCGCGACACGACCTTGACGGGAGTCGACCTCAAGGAGGGCGATTTCATCATGCTCGGCTTTGCCGGCGCATCGCGCGATCCCAGGGCGATCGAGAACCCGCGCGAGTTGAACTTCAAGCAGCCGACGATCCAGCATTCGACCTTCGGCGTCGGCCCGCACCGCTGCATCGGCGCGCATCTCGCCCGCGTCGAACTGCGCGTGTTTCTCGAGGAGTGGCTGCGGCGCATCCCGAGCTTCCGCCTCAAGCCCGGGACTGAACCAAGTTATGAGACCGGTTTCCTGCGCGCGATGAACAGCATGCATCTGGAATGGTGAAGGCGGCTCGATGCGGATGAAAGTCGATGGCGCTTTGTGCAGTGGGCACGGCCGTTGCTGGAAATATGCGCCGGACGTGTTCGTGCTCGACGGCCAGGGCTTCAACGTCGCCGTGGGCGGCGAGGTCGATGTCCCGGCGGGCGCGGAGAAGGCGGCCGAGATGGGCATGAAGGCTTGTCCGGAACGTGCTATTTCGATCGTGGACTGACCGGCGGATGGATTTCGCCTCTACACCAAGGTATTTTCCGATCGAGCAGCGCCTGCGCGATATTGTCGGCCAGCAGATCGCCAACGGCACGACCAAGATCCGGAAGCTGATTGTCGCCCGCGAGCTGTTCGGCCGTGAATGCGTGTGAAGTAAGGAGCCGATATGATAAAATTGATTTTCATGCTCAAGCGGCGTCCGGGAATGAGCCGGGAAGACTTCATCGCGCGCTACGAAGGTGGTCACGCCCAGCTCGGCGCGAAGCACGTGCCCAATGCCGCACGCTATGTCCGGCGGTACCTTGAGCCCCTTCCGGAACTGTTCACGGGTGAGGTGATCGAGCCGGACCACGATGTCATAACCGAACTGTGGTTCGACGACGAGGAACAATACGCAATCGCTATGCTGCGGCTGGCCGAACCGGACATTGCCGCCGAGATCGTCGCCGACGAGGAGCTGCTTTTCGATCGAAGCAAACACCGGGTGTTCCTGGTCGATGAACGCGATTCCGTCATATCAGGAAAGTGAAACCGTCATGGTCAACTTCGTGCCAGCACAATCCCGTCAGGATGA
>JAYVWX010000154.1:0-3657 GCA_043785715.1 Novosphingobium sp.
CGTCGACACCGCGCGCCTCTCGGGAAGCAAGCCCTTCCACACCATCCTCGAGGCCGTCACCGCCTGATCGCCCGCGACAGGGGGTGGGTAATTACCGAAATTCTGCACGAGCCTCGATTCTCTTCAAAATTTTGTTCAAGCGTTCAAAGTGACCAGTTGGATCAAGCAATTCCCGCGAGAAATGGTGTTTTGCAACTGCACGCAGGACTCGAATCTTGGGTGAAGTTAGCTGAATAGCATCAAAGGCGATGTAGGCAGTTTCCTGATCCGCTCCTTGCATACAGCGCGCAAAAATCATAGAAAGGCAAGCCTCTATTTGAGAGAATGCAGATAGGGCACGCCCATGTGCTTCGAACAATGGAGAGAGCATATTTTGTACATCTACGGGTATTTCATCGTTAGACATTCTGATTTCCTGGTCGTTGTGGTCTTGTTTGCATTTTCACAAGAAATTATATTTTCTTTGTGTCAGCCGGCCAATACCACAGTGCGTCTTACAACTCCAACTCACAACTGCCGAATGCTCATCACCCCCCCTTGCCATCCGCCCCCCCTCCCCCTAGCCGCTCCCCACCTCAAGCCGCCGGAGTCGAACATGGTCCCCCGCTACGCCCGCCCCGCGATGACGGCCATCTGGGAGGCCGAGGCGCGCTATCGCATCTGGTTCGAGATCGAGGCGCATGCCACCGACAAGATGGGCGAGCTTGGCGTGGTGCCGCCGAGCGCGGGCAAGGCGCTGTGGGACTGGTGGAACACCGGCCCCAGGATCGACGTCGCGGCGATCGATGCGATCGAGGCGGTGACGAAGCACGACGTTATCGCTTTTCTCGATTGGGTTGCCCAGCAGGTGGGGCCGGAAGCGCGGTTCATGCATCAGGGCATGACCAGCTCCGACGTGCTCGACACCACGCTGAGTGTGCAGCTCGCCCAGGCGTCGGACCTGCTGATCGCAGATCTGGACGCGCTGCTCGCCGCCTTGAAGCGCCGCGCCTTCGAACACAAGCACACCCCCACTATCGGCCGCAGTCACGGCATCCATGCCGAGCCGACCACCTTCGGGCTGAAGCTCGCGCAGGCCTATGCCGAGTTCTCGCGAGCCAAGGCGCGGCTGATCGCGGCGCGCGCGGAGATCGCCACCTGCGCGATTTCGGGCGCGGTCGGCACTTTCGCCAACATCGATCCCGCGGTGGAGGAGTATGTCGCGGAAAAGCTCGGTCTTGCCATCGAGCCGGTCTCGACCCAGGTGATCCCGCGCGACCGCCATGCGATGTTTTTCGCCACGCTCGGCGTCATCGCCAGCTCGGTCGAGCGGCTGGCCACCGAAGTGCGGCATTTGCAGCGCACCGAAGTGCTGGAAGCGGAAGAGTATTTCGCGCCGGGCCAGAAGGGCAGCTCGGCGATGCCGCACAAGCGCAACCCGGTGCTGACCGAAAACCTCACCGGCCTCGCCCGACTGGTCCGCTCGGCCGTCACCCCGGCGCTGGAGAATGTTGCGCTGTGGCATGAGCGCGATATTTCGCACTCCTCGGTCGAACGCTTCATCGGGCCGGACGCGACGATTACCCTGGATTTCGCCCTAGCGCGGCTGACCAGTGTGGTCGACAAGCTGCTGATCTACCCTGAACGGATGCAAAAGAACCTCGACCGCATGGGCGGGCTGGTCCATTCGCAGCGGGTGTTGCTGGCGCTCACCCAGGCCGGGCTTAGCCGCGATGACAGCTACCGGCTGGTCCAGCGCAATGCGATGAAAGTGTGGGAAAGCGACGGGGCGCTCTCGCTGCTCGAACTGCTGAAGGCCGATCCGGAAGTGAGCGCGGCGCTAAGCCCGGCCGAGCTCGAGGAAAAGTTCAACCTCGATTACCACTTCGGCCAGGTCGACCGGATTTTCGCGCGGGTGTTTGGCGAGTAGTTGCCCTTTCCTTCCTCGCCAATCCCGCCTAGCATTCCTCCAGCTCTCCGCAAATACGAGGCTTTCATGCAGATAGTACGCACAGTCGTCTGGGTGGTAGTGACCATTGCGCTCCTGCTGTTCGCTCTCAACAATTGGGTTCCGGTGCAGGTGAAGATCTGGGAAGAGCTGGTGCTCGAAACCAGGCTATCCGCGCTGGTGATTGTCACCTTCCTGCTAGGCATGCTGCCGACCTGGCTGATTTCAAAGATCGGCCGCTGGCGGTTGACGCGGCGGATCGGTGCGCTCGAAAACAGTGTCCGCGCCAGCGCCATCCCGCCCGTTTCACCCCCGATCGCCACGTCGAGCCAGCTCGAAGCCGAAGCCCCGGCTAAATCGCCTGAAAGCCCGGCTGTCTGACATGAATACAAATCCCATCTTCCTGGCACTCGACCTGCCCCGCCTCGAAGCCGCCGAGGCGCTGGCCCGGAGGGTTCGGGGCCATATCGGCGGGCTGAAACTCGGCCTCGAATTCTTCTGCGCCCATGGTCATCACGGAGTGCATGAGATCGCCCACCTCGGCCTGCCGATCTTCCTCGACCTTAAGCTGCACGACATCCCCAATACCGTCGCCGCGGCGATGCAGGCGGTGCATGTGCTGGAGCCGGCGATCGTCACCGTCCATGCCGCCGGCGGGCGGGCGATGATGGAGGACGCCAAGGCAGCCGCGGGCGAGCATTGCAAAGTGGTGGCCGTTACCGTTCTCACCAGCCTCGACGAGCAAGACCTTGCGCGTACCGGCATTACCGGCACCGCCCATGATCAGTCGCTGCGGCTGGCGGAACTGGCCCAGGCCGCCGGGCTCGACGGCATCGTCTGCTCGGGTCACGAAGTTGCGGCAATCCACAGGCAGTGGAAGGACGGTTTTCTCGTGGTGCCCGGACTGCGCCCGCCCAACGGCAATGGCCGCAATGGCCTTGCCGACCAGAAAAGGATTGTCACCCCGCGCGAGGCGCGCGACGCCGGCGCCAGCGTGCTGGTGATCGGCCGCCCGATTAGCCGCGCGGAGGATCCGCTGGCGGCTGCGCGGGCGATCGAGGAGACGCTTTAGGCTTCGGCAGGTTCAGCCTGCAGAAACGTTCAGCCCGGCATTCATTACCGCGACGAAACGAAGGAGACTGCCGTTGAAGCGAGTTGCCCTGGCCTGTGCCGCATCCCTTGCCGCCCTGTTCGCCCTGCCCGCGGCCGCGCAGCAGATCGGCCCGCTTCCACCGATCGAAGCTGGGCACAGCCTGCTCACCATCAACGCCGAGGGCCGCTCGCTGCGCACGCCTGATCTGGCCGTGTTCACCGCCGGCGTCACCACCCAGGGCAAGAATGCCGGTGAGGCGCTGGGCGAAAACGCGCGGGCGATGACCCGGGTGATCGCCGAACTGAAGCGCGCCGGGATTGCCGAGCGCGACATCCAGACCAGCAACCTCAGCATCAATCCGATCTATTCCAACCCCGAACGCGACGCCATGCTGATAGCGCGGACCAGCGGGCAACCCTACGTGCCGTTGCCGCCGGAATCCCAGGTGCAGAAGATCATCGGCTACAGCGTGTCTAACAATGTCTCGGTCCGCCAGCGCCGGCTGGGCGACTATGGGCGGGTGATCGACACATTGGTGACCGCCGGCGCCAATCAGGTCAACGGACCCGCGTTCCAGATGGACGATCCCGATCCGGCGCTGGACGAGGCAAGGCTGGCGGCAATGAAGACCGCGCGC
>JAYVWX010000155.1:0-14048 GCA_043785715.1 Novosphingobium sp.
GCCCGGTGCGCATGCCCTCGATCAAGCCGGTAAGCTGGCCGAATGAATCGACCCGCTTGGCCTCCAGCGCGGTGACCTGCTCCTCATAGCTCTTGAGCCGTTCACCCACCGGCGCGAGCAGCGTGCGCAGCCGCTCCGAACTGGCCTTCTCGCTCTCGTCGAATCGCGCCGCCGCGCGCTTGAGAAACGCCTCCTGCGCGCCTTCCAAAACTTTTGCCCCCGCCGCTTCGAACTCCTTCCTCAGCCCCTCCTGCGCGGAGAGGAGCAGCCGCTTCTGCTCGTCGAAATGGACAGCGTTAGCTTTCAGCGTGGCGAGTTCGGAGGTGATGCCGATCAACTGCCCGGCGAGCGCATCGGCTTGCTGGGCCTTAACGGTGGCGCCCGCCAATTCGGTGACGGCGCGGCGAAATTTCTCGTCCATATCCCGCGCCTCGCCATCGCGCGCGGCCAATCGCTGGCGCATTTCGGCGAGCGGGCGCGAGGCGGCAAACCAGCCAAGGGCGAGGCCAACGACGAGTCCGAAAATCACGGCGATGGCGGCGGATAAAGCGGGATTCACAGCGTTTTCCCTCCTGGAACGAAGCGCGAACCTATCGAAGCTTCAAGCCACTGGCAAGCCGACCCGGAACTAATGCACAGCCGAGATGTTTCAAACTGGCAACTGGGAGTACCGCCATGTCCATCGAGAAAATGATCGCCGAGCATCCGCATGTCGCGCCCGGCACCAACAACGAGTCGCTCGGCCTGGCGGTCAAGCACGCGATGTATTGCGCGGCGATCTGCAACAGCTGCGCCGACGCCTGCGTTGCCGAGACGATGGATATGAGCCAGTGCATCCGCCTGTGCAGCGATTGCGCCGACGTCTGCACCGCGACCTACCGCGTCGCCAGCCGCCGCACCGGCGGCGACCGTCAGCTGATCCGCAGTCTGTTGGCGGTATGCATCGAGGCCTGCGAGCGCTGCGCCGAGGAATGCGAATTCCACGATCATGCCCATTGCCAGCGCTGTGCGCTGATGTGCCGGGAATGCGCGGCGGACTGCCGCGCCGCGCTGGTGGTGCTGAACGACGAGGCGCACCGCGATTCGCATCACGCGGCCCATTGAGCGCCGCGCGGGCTGAACCCGCTCAGGCCGCCTTGCGCAGCTTTTCCAGCTTCTTGACCAGCATCTGCCGCTTGAGCCGCGAGATGCGGTCGAGGAAGACGATGCCTTCCAGGTGGTCCATCTCGTGCTGCAGGCAGGTGGCCAGCATGCCCTCGATCGCTTCTTCGTGGACTGTGCCGTCGAGGTCCTGCCAGCGCGCCCGGACGCGGGCCGGGCGCTCGACGTCGGCGTAGATTTCCGGGACCGACAGGCAGCCTTCATTGTAAACCGAGACTTCTGTGGATGGATCGAAAATTTCCGGGTTGATGAAGACCCGTGGTTCCTTCTTCAATGGCCTGTGCGTGTGCTCCTCCCCGCCGTGTTCGGTGCAGAGCTCCGGCTCGGCGTCCTCGTCCACCGGCTGCAAGTCGATGACCAGCACCCGCAACGGCACGCCGATCTGGATGGCGGCGAGACCGATGCCGGGTGCATCATACATCGATTCCAGCATATCAGCGACAAGCGTGCGCAGGTCTTCGCCGAACGCCGCGACGGGGCTCGACACCTGCTTGAGGCGGGGATCGGGGACTTCGATGATGGAACGGATAGCCATGTGGGCCAGATAGTTCGCCTTCCGGCTTTGGACAAGGGCCGCGCGCGGCCTTCGACAAGTTCAACCCATCGGCCGCCTGGCCCGCAGCGCCTGCGCCAGCGTGCCCTCGTCAAGATAATCGAGTTCGCCGCCGACCGGCAGGCCGTGCGCCAGTTGGGTGATCCGCAGCGGCAAACCGTCCAGCCGCTCGGCGATGTAATGCGCGGTGGTCTGGCCTTCGAGCGTGGCGTTCATCGCCAGCACCACCTCGTCAATCCCGCCGGCTGCGACCCGCTCGATCAGCCGGCCGATGGTGAGATCCTCCGGCCGTACGCCATCGAGCGCCGACAGCCGGCCGCCGAGCACATGGTAGCGCCCCGCGAACAACCGCGACCGGTCCAGCGCCCAGAGGTCGGCGACATCCTCGACAACGCAAAGCGCGCGGGGGTCGCGGCGCGGATCGGTGCAGATGCCGCAGGGATCATGGGTGTCGACATTGCCGCAGCTGCGGCATTCGATCAGCCGCTCGCGAACTGCGGTGAGCGCTTCGAGAAGCTGCCCGAGCGAGGTATCCCGGCGCTTGATCAGCCACAGCACCGCCCGCCGGGCCGAGCGGGGACCAAGCCCCGGCAAGCGCGACAGGGCTGAAGTCAGTGTCTCGATCTCTTGCGATGCCATGGCGCGGCAGATAGGGGGAGGCGCCCGCCTAAGGAAGCCAAATGCGCGTGATTTTCATGGGAACCCCCGATTTTGCGGTGCCGGCGCTGCGCGCGCTGGTGGCGGCCGGGCATGCAGTGCTTGCCTGCTACACCCAGCCGCCGCGCCCGGCCGGCCGGGGCAAGCAGCTCCAGCCCTCCCCCGTCCAGTGCGAGGCGGAGGCGATGGGTATCGCAGTGCGGCATCCGGTGTCGCTGAAGGGGGCGGACGAGCAGGCCGCGTTTGCCGCGCTGGGCGCCGATATCGGCGTGGTTGCCGCCTACGGCTTGATCCTGCCGCGCCCCATTCTCGACGTTCCGCGCCACGGATGCCTCAATATCCACGCCTCGCTGCTGCCCCGCTGGCGCGGCGCGGCGCCGGTGCAGCGGGCGATCCTGGCAGGGGATGCGGAGACCGGCGTGACCATCATGCGGATGGAAGCCGGGCTGGACACCGGGCCGATGCTGGCGGTGGGGCGCACTTCGGTTGACCGCAAGACGGCGGGAGAGTTGACGGTCGAATTGGCGGAAATCGGCGCGCGGCTGATGGTCGCGGTGCTGGATGATTTGCCCGGCCATCCCGAAACCCCGCAGCCGGAAGACGACGTCACCTATGCAAGCAAGATCGACAAGCACGAGGCGCGGCTGGATTTCACCCGCAGCGCCACGGAGGTGGAACGCCAGATCCGCGGTTTTGCCCCGGCGCCCGGCGCCTTCTTCGAACTCGGCGGTGAGCGGTATCGGGTACTCGCAGCTGAAATTATCGAGGGCGACGGCAAGCCCGGAACAACGCTGGACGAACGCCTGACCATCGCTTGCGGCAGCGGCGCGATTGCTCCGACCATTATCCAGCGGGCCGGACGCCCGGCGATGGAGCGCGAATCGCTGCTGCGCGGCAGAGCCATTGGAGCCGGGACGATGGTGGACTGATCGCAGCGGATCGGTGGCGGCCACCGCTGTCAAATAAGTGTCACAAATTCGTCGTAATGGCGTCGCCAGATTGTAACACATCTGTAATTCCAGGGGTTCAGTATGACCAGGCTAATTCGCGCATCAACGTTGGCGCTGGCGCTATCTTGCGGCTGGGCAATGCCCGCGCTTGCCCAATCGAGCGACAGCGCCGCCGTCCAGCAGGAGCTGGCGGCGATGCGCGCGCAGATGGCGCAGATGGCGGCGCGGATCGATACGCTCGAAGGGCAGCTCACCGCCGCGCAGGCAAAGGCCAATGCGGCCAGCGCCGCCATTGCCGCGATCCCCGCGCAGGCAGCGCCCAGCGTCTCCGCCAAACCCGCGACGGAAGTAACCTGGGACGGCGCGCCAAGGCTGGCGACCAAGGACGGCTGGTCGTTCAAGCCGCGCGGGCGGCTGCAGGTCGACGTCGCGGGCGTCGATGCGCCGGACGGAATTGTCGGCAACAAAAGCCTGGGCATCGGCACGGAACTCCGCCGTGCCTATCTCGGCGTGGATGGCACCATGCCCGGCGGCTTCGGCTACCGGATCGAAGCGGATTTCGCCAATAGCGGCGTCGATCTCTCCGACCTCTACCTGACCTACAAACCCAGCCCGAAGCTCACCGTCACGCTCGGCCAGCACAAGCCGTTCCAGAGCATGGAGGACATGACCTCGGACCTGTTCACCAGCTTCATGGAACGCGCCGCGTTCAACACCGGCTTCGGCTTCGAACGCCGCGTCGGACTGAGCGCGGCCTATTCCGGCAAGCTGGTGCTGCTGCAGGGCGGCGTGTTCACCGACAACGCCGCCGATCTGGGGGCGGACACCAACAACAGCTACAGCCTGGATGGCCGCATGGTGTTCATGCCCAGGATCGGCAAGGGCCAGCTGCATATCGGCGGCTCGGCGCATTTCCGCGAGTTCAACGACGCCTCCGCGACGGCGCGCTACCGGGTGCGGCCCTTCGTCCACACTACCGACTTGCGGCTGATCGACACCAAAGCGTTCAGCGCCACCGGCGAGCGCGCGTTCGGTGCGGAGCTGGCCTATATCAACGGCCGATTCCACGCGACGGCGGAAAGCCAGTGGATGACCGCGATCCGTCCCGGCCTGGCCAATCCCACCTTCAACGGCGGCTATGCCGAAGCGGGTTATCTGCTGACCGACGATGTCACGGCTTACAAGGCCGGGGCCTATGATCGTATCCGGCCCAAGCATCCGGTCGGCAAGGGCGGGTTCGGCGCGGTTCAGGTCAATCTGCGCTATGACTGGCTGGACCTGAACAGCGGCGCGATTACCGGCGGGCGGCAGCAGATCGCCGGCGCGTCGCTGATCTGGATACCGACGGATTATGTCCGCTTCATCCTCAACTACGGCCATTTGTGGATCAATGATGCCGCAGCACCCGCGGGCCCCGACACGGACTACACCGCCAATGCCCTCGGCCTGCGCGCGCAATTCGATTTCTGAGCCAGCGCGAGGTTCCCAATCTGTCACACAACTGTCATGGAACGCGCGCAGAGCGCCCCTGACCTTCCTCGGAGCATCCTAGATGAGCAAACGCATTCCGGCCATGCTGGCTGTCTCGGCCCTCGCCCTTAGCCTCGCCGCTTGCGGCGGCAGCCAGAGCAATTCGCGCGACCAGATCCGCGCGGTTGGCTCTTCGACGGTCTATCCCTTCGCCAAGGCGGTCTCCGATAGTTTCGCCAGTTCCAATCCCGGCATGAAATCGCCGATCATCGAATCGACCGGCACCGGTGCCGGCATGAAGCTGTTCTGCGCGGGCGTCGGCACCCAGCACCCGGACATCGAAAATGCCTCACGGCGGATCAAGAAATCCGAATATGACGACTGCGTGAAAAACGGCGTGAAGGATATTGTCGAAGTCCAGTTCGGACTGGACGGGGTCGCCTTTGCCGAAGCGAAGGGCGGCCCCGGCATCGCCCTGACACAGACCGATGTCTACAAGGCGCTGGCCGCCAATCCGTTCGGCAAGCCCAACACGGCAAAGACCTGGCAAGACGTGAACCCGGCATTCCCAGCCGAGCCGATCCTGGTTTACGGTCCGCCATCGACCTCGGGCACGCGCGATGCGCTCAAGGAGCTGATCCTGATCAAAGGCTGCGATACCGATCCGGCAATGAAGGCGCTCAAAGACAACAACAAAGACCAGCACGACAAGGTCTGTAGCGAAGTCCGCAGCGACGGCGCCTATGTCGATTCGGGCGAGAACGACAACCTCATCGTCCAGAAGCTTGAGGCCAATCCCAAGGCCATCGGCATTTTCGGTTATTCCTATCTTGAGGAAAACAGCGACAAGCTGAAGGGCTTGACCATGGGCGGGGTGGTGCCGAGCTATGCCTCGATCGCCGACTTCAGCTACCCGGGCGCCCGCCCGCTCTACATCTATGTCAAGGCGACGCATCTCCAGGTGATCAAGGGCCTCAAGGAGTTCGTCGGCGAATGGGCGAAAAGCTGGGGCAAGGACGGCTTGCTCGCCAAGCAGGGCATGGTCGTTGCCCCCGATCACGTCCAGGCGGCCAATGCCGCCGTCGCCAGCGCGATGACGCTGCTCGATCCAAGCCAGCTCAAATAGTCCGCAGCCAGGACCCAAGCCGGCGTGTCTCCCGCCATCCCCATTATCCTCGCCTTCGGGCTAGGCCTGATCGGCTGGCTGGCGGCGCGTTCGCGCGCCTGGGCGTTCAAGCGCAGCGGCGGCGCGAGGCTGCATTCGCTACCTGGATATCATGGCTGGTTCGTCGCGATCTGCACAGTGGTTCCAGCACTGGTTTTCGCGGCCGCCTGGAGCGCAATCAGCCCGGGGCTGGTCGAGGCCGAAGTGGTAAAATCCCCGGCAATGGCGGGATTGCCGAGCTTCGGTTTCGAACGGGATTCGATAATCGCGGAGGCGCGGAGCCTCGCCACCGGGCAGGCCGGAGCCGCGTTCAACCCCAACTCCGCTGCCCTTGTCGAACCCTTCCGCGCCGCACTGAGCTACTACGGCACGATCGGCATTGTCCTCACGCTGGTGCTCGGGTTTGCCGGCGGCGCTTTGGCGTTCCTGCAGCTGCGGCCCGATTTCACCGCGCGCACCCAGGTCGAACGGGCCCTGATGGCAGCTTTGCTGCTGGCCTCTCTGGTGGCGATTCTGACCACTTTTGGCATCCTCGCTTCGCTGATTTTCGAGACCGTGCGGTTCTTCGCATTCGTCAGCCCGACCGAGTTCCTGTTCGGCACCCATTGGGCACCCGATCCGATGGCGACGCCAGGTCCGAATGTCGGTGCGAGCTATGGCGCGCTACCGCTGTTCTGGGGAACCATCTACATCGGCGCGGTGATCGCCATGATCGTCGCCATCCCCCTCGGCCTGATGAGCGCCATCTATCTGACCCAATACGCCTCCTACACGGTGCGCAAATGGATGAAGCCGCTGCTCGAAATTCTCGCCGGCGTGCCCACAGTAGTTTACGGCTATTTTGCGGCGCTGACAGTGGCGCCAGCGGTGCGCGACGTCGGCCAGGCCATCGGCATCTCCAGCGCTTCCAGCGAAAGCGCGCTGGCCGCCGGGCTGGTGATGGGCATCATGATCATCCCCTTCGTCTCCTCGATGGCCGATGATTCCATCGCCGCCGTGCCGCAAGCGATGCGCGACGGCAGCCTGGCGATGGGCGCCACCACCTCGGAGACCATCCGGCTGGTGATAATCCCCGCGGCCTTGCCCGGGATCGTCGCCGGCGTCATGCTGGCGGTCAGCCGCGCCATCGGCGAGACGATGATCGTGGTGATGGCCGCGGGCGCCACCGCCCGGCTGACGGGCAATCCGTTCGAGTCGATGACGACGGTCACGTTCCAGATCGTCGCCATGCTGACCGGAGAGGGCAGTTTCGATCACCCTGCCACCCTCGCCGCCTTTGCCCTTGGGTTCGTGCTGTTCCTGGTGACGCTGGCGCTCAATTTCATCGCGCTGCGCGTGGTCAAGCGGTACCGCGAAGCCTATGAGTAAATCGCCAGCCATCTCCGGCGATCCGCGCTTCGCCGCCCGCCTCAAACGACGCTATGCCGCCGAGCGCCGCTTCCGCGTGCTGGGCTTGGCGGCGGTGCTGTTTTCCGCGTTTGTCCTGGCGTTCCTGCTCCTCACCATGACATCGAACGCGGTCGGCGGCTTCAAGCGGATCGAACTGCGTTTCACCGTTCCCCTGGATCAGACCGCGCTCACCGTCGATCCCGCCCAGCTTGCCGCTCCCGGCGCGATACAGGCGCTCGAGACGGCCGGGCTCAAGGATATCGTCCAAACCGCTGCAGCGCGCGCAGCAGGCGCCGCGGTCGGTGCGGAACTGGGTCAGGACGCCTGGCGCGAAGTTTCCGCCCGGCTGATCGACGACCCCGGCCTGCTGCACTCGAAGCTGGAGGTGTCGCTACCCGTGAGCGACGACCTTGCCGCGGCCTGGCGCGGCGAAGGCGCGCCGGAACTGCGGCAGCTGGCGGCGAGACTCAACCGCGAAGGCCTGCTGGTGAGCGCCTTTGACACCGGGTTCCTCACCCGCGGCGATGCTACCGATCCGCAGTCGGTGGGAATCTGGGGCGCCCTCAAGGGCTCGATGCTGACGATGGCGGTCACCCTTGCCCTGGCCTTCCCGATCGGCGTGCTGTCGGCGGTCTATCTGGAGGAATATGCCCCGCGTAATCGCTGGACCGAGATCATCGAGGTTTCGATCAACAACCTCGCCGCGGTGCCGTCGATCATCTTCGGTCTGCTCGGTCTTGCCGTATTCCTCGCAATCTTCCCCAACTACCGCTCCGCGCCACTGATCGGCGGACTGACTCTGGCGCTGATGACCATGCCGGTAATTGTCATTTCGGGGCGCAACGCAATCAAAGCCGTGCCCCCTTCGATCCGCGACGGGGCGCTGGCGATCGGGGCGAGCCGGGTGCAGACGGTGTTCCATCATGTCCTGCCGCTCGCCCTCCCCGGCATATTGACCGGCACGATTATCGGCATGGCCCGGGCGCTGGGCGAAACCGCGCCGCTGCTGATGATCGGCATGCGCGCCTTCGTCGCCACCCCGCCGGCCGGCTTCACCTCGCCGTCCAGCGTGCTGCCGGTACAGATTTTCCTGTGGTCGGACGAGGTCAGCCGCGGCTTCGTCCAGCGCACGTCCGCCGCTATCATCGTGCTGCTGCTGTTTCTGCTGGTGATGAACGGGCTCGCCATCTATCTTCGCAACCGTTTCGAGAGGCGCTGGTGAAAGCCGACACAACCACACAGGCGTCCGGGACCAAGATCCGGGCGAGCAACGTTTCTGTCTCTTACGGCGAGAAGCGGGCGATCGACGACGTCTCGATCGAGATCGAGAACAAGCTGGTGACCGCGTTCATCGGCCCCTCGGGTTGCGGCAAATCGACCTTTCTGCGCGCCTTCAACCGGATGAACGACACCATCCCGAACGCCCGCGTCGAAGGCGAAATCCTGCTCGATGGCGAGGATATCTACCGCTCGGGCATGGACGTGGTGCAACTGCGCGCGCGCGTCGGCATGGTTTTCCAGAAGCCCAACCCGTTCCCCAAGACGATCTACGAAAACGTCGCCTACGGACCGAAAATTCACGGCCTCGCCGCCGGCAAATCCGATCTCGACGCGATTGTCGAACGCTCGCTGCGCCGCGCCGGATTGTGGGATGAGGTCAAGGACCGGCTGACCGAGAGCGGGACCGCGCTATCGGGCGGCCAGCAGCAGCGGCTCTGCATCGCCCGCGCCATAGCCGTCGATCCCGAGGTAATCCTGATGGACGAGCCCTGCTCGGCGCTCGATCCGATCGCCACCGCCCGCATCGAGGAGCTGATCGACGATCTGCGCCAGCGCTATGCAATCGTCATTGTCACCCATTCGATGCAGCAGGCGGCGCGGGTCTCGCAGCACACCGCTTTCTTTCATCTCGGAAAAATCATCGAAACCGGGCTTACTTCCACGATCTTCACCAATCCGCGCGAGGAACGGACGAAGGACTACATCACCGGACGCTACGGTTAGGATCTGCTCATGGTTGCCCATCATACTGTCAAGGCGTTCGACGAGGACATCACCCGCCTGCGCGGGCTGATCGCCGAAATGGGCGGGCTCGCC
Organism: Novosphingobium sp.; assembly: GCA_043785715.1. Lineage (GTDB taxonomy): Bacteria > Pseudomonadota > Alphaproteobacteria > Sphingomonadales > Sphingomonadaceae > Novosphingobium. The sequence continues at coordinate 9,443 of JAYVWX010000155.1, forward strand.
GAAGTCTCGATCGCGGAGGGCATGGAAGCGCTGGTCAAGGGCTCGCAGCAGCTTGCCGACCAGGTCATCGCCCGCGACAAGCGAATCGACGCGCTCGAAGCCGAGGTCGATAAGCTCGCCGTGCGGATCATCGCGCTGCGGGCGCCGATGGCCGACGATCTTCGCGAGGTGATCGCCGGCCTCAAGATCGCCGGGGTGATCGAGCGGATCGGCGACTATGCCAAGAACATCGCCAAACGCGCCGGTCAGATCCAGGGGCGCAAGGCTTTCGAACCGCTGACGCTGATCCCGGCCATGGCCGAAATCGCCGAGGGCATGGTCCACGACGTGCTCACCGCCTACGCCGCGCGCGACCCCGACCTGGCCGTCAAGATCATTGCCCGCGACGCCAAGGTCGACGCGTTCTACGATTCGATCTTTCGCAACCTGGTCAGCCACATGGTCGAAAACCCCTCGACCATCAGCAGCGCCGCCCAGCTGCTGTTCGTTGCCCGCAATCTTGAACGGATCGGCGACCACGCCACCAATGTCGCCGAGATGGTTTACTATGCCGCCACCGGCGATTACCTGCCCGACCGTGAAGAACCGGTGGCCAGCTGATGCCGGCGCCCAGGCTTCTCCTGGTCGAGGACGATCCGGCGCTCTCGGAACTGCTCGAATACCGCTTCAAGGCCGAAGGTTATGAGGTCGTCGCAACGCCCGACGGCGACGAGGCGCTGCTGCTGGCGAGCGAGCAGCCGCCCGATCTCGTCGTGCTCGACTGGATGATCGAAGGCACCAGCGGCCTCGAGGTCTGCCGCCGCCTGCGCCGCGACAAGGCGACATCGCATGTGCCGATCGTCATGCTCACTGCCCGCGGGGCCGAAGATGATCGCATTCGCGGCCTTGAGACCGGTGCCGACGACTATCTCACCAAGCCGTTCTCGCCGCGCGAACTCCTGGCGCGCGTCGCGGCGATCATGCGGCGGATCCGCCCGGCGCTGGCTGGCGAGACCCTCTCCGTGGGTGATCTTTCGCTCGATGCCACCGCGCACCGCGTTGCCCGGCGGGGCCAGCCAGTTTCACTCGGACCAACCGAATTCCGCCTGCTCAAATTCTTCATGGAGCACCCTGGCCGGGTATTCTCGCGGGGTCAGCTGCTCGATGCGGTCTGGGGCACCGACAGCGACATCGAACTGCGCACGGTCGATGTCCACATCCGGCGGCTGCGCAAGGGGATCGAGGTGGCGGGCGCCCCCGACCCGGTGCGGACGGTCCGGTCGGCGGGATACGCGCTGGAGCCGGTTTAGCTGACGCGAGGCGGGTTAATGGCCATGTCCACCGCACGGTCAGCTGCCGCTTATTTCACGCAAGGGACATTTTGGCGCGCGTGCGTGTTTACCAGCAGAATAGTCACAAAACTGGAAAGGACGTTTTGCCATGTTTCGCCCTGCGATCATCGGTTCCGTTGCATTGGCAGCCGCCGGTATGCTTCCCCAGGCACTCCCGGTCGCAGCCCGACCACCGGCGCACCGATCGAGACCCTGACTTCGCAGTCGATCGTCAACGTAGCCGATCTCAATCTTCGCACCCCGGCCGGCCGCGACGAACTGGCGGCGCGGATTTCGGCCGCCGCCGGGCGAGCCTGCGATTGGCTGGACGAGGTATATCCTGCCAGTCCCACCACTACCCCCCCGACTGCCGAGTGCCGGTCTGAAGCGATCAAGCGCGCCCAGAGCCAGGTCGATGCGGCCATTGCACTGGCGAACCGGTAGGCCCTCCTTCGCGATTCATTCAAGCGCCGATGGTGTTGGCGCGAACACTATCTCGCCTATGACAGCATGCCAGCTTAGCTTGGCGCGGCCCTGCTCGCGAAAAGTATTTGCACATTTAACCTGGAGCAAGCTCTCAAGACTCCCAATCTTTGGCGTTTCCATGCATTCATGCAACGTCCGCTCCTCAAATTTTCTGTTCAGGTTAGTGCGAGGTGCCGGTGATGCTGCGGGGCAGAGGACTGGCAAATGAACGCTGCGCACAATCGCATTCTCATCGTTGAAGATGAGCCCTTGATTGCAATGGAACTCGAATTGCTCGTCGAGGAACTGGGGTGCAAGCCGGTTGGCCCCGCGCAAGACCTGCAATCGGCGCAGGCGCTTTTGGCGGACGGCCAATTTGATGCCGCCATTCTGGATATCGTGATTGGCAGGGATACGTCTTTCGCCATTGCCGACGAATTATCCCGGCAGGGCAGACCGTGGATATTCACCACGGGTTATGCTGACGAAACCCTGGATATTCGCTACCCCGCAGTCCCGGTCGTCACCAAGCCCTGCCCATCGGGCCAGCTTTCGGCCCTCATCGCACAGATGGTGCAGGGATCGCGTGGGTTGGGCAAGGCATTGCCGGAGCTTGAAAACGCCGCGTTGAGTTCGCTTTAATTGTCCAGCAGTGCCGTAGTCTTACCCGGCAAATGCAGGTAACCACTGTCAAAATCGCCAAGCTTTGCCAGCCGGTGCCAGTCGAGGATTTTCACCGATCGGTTGGTCCGGGTCACCAAACCCTCCTCGGCCAGGGATTTGAGCGTTCGGCTTATATGGATGGAGGTCAGCCCCAAAGTGTCGGCCAGCTCCTCCTGGGTCATCGGCAACTCGTAATCCGTGGATTTACCGAGGTCGACTGTCTCCAGCCGAAGCGCAAACTCGCACAGCATGTGCGACATCCGCGAACGGGCATCGCGCCGGCCAACATTCAGGGTCCACTCGCGGAAGATTGCCGCATCCACCAGTGTCTCGTACCACAAGGCATGTCCGATTGCGGGGTGAGCAAGGGTCAGATTACGGATAACATCGATGGGAATGAATGCTGCTTCGCCGCCGCTAAGCATCTCCAGATTGTGATCGGCCTTGCCAAGCCAGGAATTATGAAGGTCGATCGCGTCGCCCCGCATATGGATGGAGAAAATTTGCCGCCCGCCATTTCCGGCGACTTTATGGCGCATGGCAAATCCCGATAGCAGGATGCAGCAGTCCCGGGGGGTTTCATCCTCCCGGACAATGAATTCGTGCCGGCGAAGCTCCTTCACGGTGTGCGGCACGTTCAGCAGCGCATTTTGGTCCTCCACACTCAGGGGTGCGCGGGCTTCAAGTTTTTCGAGGAAGCGGGCCAGGATGTTTGTGGTTGCAGGTCGGTGCACACGCGTCGCTCCCTTTGGGACGGGAGCGCTTTGCATCTCTCAGCCACCGGCGGCCAGAAATTAGCCGGTGATGCGGACAGCCTACTCTGTTTGTGGTGGCTTTGCTATCGGTTAAAAACGCAGGAACTTAATGCAGGTTATACGTGTTATGATTTACACCACCGGCTAAGCTTGAGCTGCCGGGGGCCGAGAGACATCCGCGCTCCCGCTCGGTGGGAGGATTTATGTTCCGAGAGCAGCCTATCCTTATCGTTGAAGATGAGCCATTCATCGCGATGACCCTCGCCGACGCCGTAGCCGAACTCAAGGGAGTGGTTATTGGGCCGCTGGCGACCGTGCGTGAAACGCTCGAGATTCTCGATAGACAGGTCGTCGCCGCCGCCATTCTCGACGCCGAATTGCGCGATCGCGACATCACGCCAGTTGCGCTGCGACTGGCCTATATGGGGGTTCCGCTGGTCATCCACAGCGGCACCGGCTTGCCACCGGCAGTTGCAGCCCTGCGGCCCGATCTGCCTTTAATCATGAAGTCCGCATCCGCGTTGACCGTGGTCCATCGCCTGTTGAAAGAAATAGGAATACCACCGATTCCGATCCCCCTCGTTCAATGAAAGTCCCGCGACTTGGGGATCACCCGGACATTTCGCGGGTGGCTTGGCTGCGGCTGGAGGTGGGAGCGGCTGCCCTGGACCGGCCGGGTGACGTCGTCGGCGCGCGCCGGTTCGGGCGTCAGCAGGTCGTCCGATAGGGCATGGAGCAGGTCGCTGGCGTCGCGGATGTGGGCGGCGATGACGTGGATCACCTCGTCGTCGTATTCCACCCGCCCGCGCACTTCCATCAGCCGCGCGCCCATCACTTCCCGGCGGAATTTCTCTTTGAGATCGGGCCAGACGACGATGTTGGCGACGCCGGTCTCGTCCTCCAGGGTGATGAACACCACCCCCTTGGCGCTGCCGGGACGCTGGCGGATCAGCACCACGCCGGCCACCTGCACCATGGCGCGAAACTTGCGGGTGCGCAGGTCGGCGGCGCGCACGAAGCCGCGCTGGGCAAGGGAGGCGCGCAGGAAGGCGAGCGGGTGGGCTTTGAGCGAGAGCCGCTGCGTCTGGTAATCGGCGACGACTTCCTCGCTGAGCGGCATCTGCGGCAGGCGGGTAGGTGCGCGCTCGGCACCTTGGTCCCGCGCTTGCGCGGCGGCGAACAACGGCAGGTCGGGCGCGGCGATCAGGCTGCGGGCGTCCCACAGCGCCTGGCGCCGCGACAGGCCTAACGAGGTAAAGGCATCGGCCGAGGCGAGGCGTTCGATCATCGCCGGGGACAGGCCCGCCCGGCCGTGCAGGGACGCGACATCGGCGAATACTCCGCCCGCCTCGCGCGCGGCGATCAGGCGGGCGGCGATGTGTTCGGGGAACCCGTCGATCTGGCGCAGGCCGA
>JAYVWX010000156.1:0-2218 GCA_043785715.1 Novosphingobium sp.
ACTCATGGGGACGCCAACCTGTTCCAGAACATCGGCTGGGGCTGGCGGAGATTGCCGGTTCCGGTGATCGCAGCGGTGCATGGGGTCGCGTTCGGAGGCGGCTTCCAGATGATGCTGGGGGCGGATCTGCGGATTTCGGAGCCCACGGCGCAGCTCTCGATGATGGAAATGCGCTATGGCCTGGTGCCCGACGTGGCGGGAATGGCGCTGTTGCGCGGACTGGTGCGCGACGATGTGGCCCGCGACATCGTTCTGACCGGACGCCGTTTTTCCGGGACGGAGGCAGTGCAGCTTGGTTTCGTGACCCGGCTGGCCGACGATCCGCGCGGCGCTGCGTTCGAACTGGCGCGAGGCATGGCCGCGTCAAGCCCGGATGCGATCCGCGCCGCCAAGCGTCTGCTCAACCTGCCGCCAGAAACCTGCGCACGTGACCTGCTGATCGCCGAATCGGTGGAACAGAAGACACTGCTCGCTTCGGCCAATCACCGCGAAGCCCTGGCTGCTGCAGCGGAGAAGCGGGTGCCGGTTTATCGCGATATCGAAAGTTGAGAGGACGCCCATGACCTACCGTTACCTGCTCTATTCGGTGAACGAGGGGGTTGCCCGGATCGCCCTGAACGACCCCAAAACACTCAACGCATCCAATGAGACGATGTGCGCCGAATTGCTCGACGCGCTCGACCGCGCGACACTGGAAGCCCGGGCGATCGTGCTGACCGGCGAGGGCCGCGCCTTTTGTTCGGGGGCAAATCTCGAGGATGCGGCCAAGAATCTGGGCGATCCGATGCGCGACGTCGGCCGGGGGCTCGATAGCTGGCTCAACCCCGCCGTCGTCGCGATCAAGACCATGGAATTGCCGGTGGTGACGGCGGTGCGCGGCGCGGCGGCCGGGGTCGGCTGCGGTCTGGCGCTGTCGGGCGACATCATCGTCTGCGGCGAGGGCGGCTATTTCTTCTTCGCCTTCCGCCACATCGGCCTGATCCCTGATGGCGGCTCGTCCTATCTCCTGTCCCGGGCGATCGGCCGGGTGCGGGCGATGGATATCATGCTGCGCGGCAAGAAAATTTACGGGCCTCAGGCGCTCGAATGGGGCCTGGTCACTGAAGTTGTTCCTGACGATGAGGTGGAAACAACCGCGATGGCCATTGCCCGCGAGCTGGCGGCTGGCCCCCGGTCGCTGGGCTTGATCAAGCAGCAGGCATGGACAGCCCTCGACGACAGTTTCGAAACTGTGCTCAGCAGCGAACGGCGGTTGCAGCGCCGCGCTTGCCGCAGCGAGGATTTTGCCGAAGGCATCACCGCCTTTCGCGAAAAGCGCAAACCGGAATTCAAGGGCCGCTGAGCGGGCCTCGCAGAGCAGAGTTGGGACATTCGAAATCGGAGACGGCGTTGGCATCATCACCATCGATTCGCTGGCGACTCCGCCAGCTGAATGACCGATAATCTGCTTTGCCTGAAGCCGGCTTGGCACCCTGTCCTAGACGGGCGGTGCCGCAGGCGTTTCCGCCTTTCCGAGGGTGTTGCTGTAGATCGCGTGCGACCGGGCGATGGCGCGCTCGCCGACCCGCACGATCGCTTGCGTGAAGATCATGGTCCTGGTCATCTTGACGAGAGTCACGTCGGCGATCATCCAGTCGCCGGGCTTGGGCGGCACCAGGTAATCGACATGAAGCGAGATCGTCGGTGTATGATTGCTGCCGTCCGCAGCCAGCTCGGTTACCGCGACAGCCTGGCCATCCAGAAACGTCGCCATCGCTCCGCCGTTCATCGTGCCCAGAGCGTTGCAATGCCGGGCTTCAACCCTGAGCGCATAGCGGCGCGCGGCGCGATCGAGCCAGATCGTCCCGACCGTCCACGCACCGGTGTTGGTCACTTCGGCCGGTTGCCAGTCGCCTTTGATATCCACGGGCCCATCGGGGTGTGCCATCATACGATGCTCATTGCGCCGGAGTCCGAAATGGCCTGACCGGTTATGTGGGCACCGACTTTGCTTGGTAAACCCGTCACATTCCCTCCTTGAATGACAGTGATATTCAGGACTTTGGGCTCTGACTATCTGCTTTGCCGCCGCCAGCCATCGAACAGATCGCGCGCGAAAATCGTTTGCCCAACTTCGGCAAAGCCCCGCGATCTTGGAATAGGCTCTTGCCAAACAATAGTGAACTTGTTTACGAAAGTCCGCGCCCCTGTCAACCTGCGCTCTGCGAATTTGGGCAGA
>JAYVWX010000157.1:0-7762 GCA_043785715.1 Novosphingobium sp.
TGGCGGCGCGACCGGAGTGAAGATGGCAATATCGGGAGCACCGAAAGCCTTGTTTGCTTCCGCCGCGATGAAATCGAACGATGAAAGCTCGGTGAGATCGGCGGAAACACCGATCACCTCGCCGCCCTTTGCCGCAATGGCAGCGACAGTGTCGTCAAGTCCAGGCTTCCCGCGTGCCACCACCACGACCCTGACGCCGGCTTCGCCGAGCCGCTCGGCAGTGACCCGGCCCATTCCGTGCGTGCCGCCGGTTACCAGCGCCACTTTGCCCTTGATCCCCAAATCCATGATAAGCTCACTCTCTCCGGTGCACCTGCGGCGCGCAATGTGATGACGGGACGCCGCGATTCCGGCGCCCGGTTGCGGGCTATTCGGCGAAGGCCAGGGCCGGATCGCCGACACGGTCCATCCGTCCATCCAGCAGCGGCTCGACCTTCATCAGTGCGAGATGATCGTCCGGGGCGTCCGGCCCGGCAATTATCAGGCACTGGCGCAGCAATCGGCGGTGGATCAGGCGGATAAGTTCCGCATCGCGCCCGGGCCCCGCGGTGCGGATGAACGCCGCCAGCTGCCGATCTGCCTCTTCCAGATCGGCGGGCCGCTGGCCGAGCAGGGCTTCCAGTTCATCGAGGTCCGCATCCTCCGCCCAGCGGCGATAGCGTGCCTGATTCAGCAAATATTCGGGCACGCTGGCGAGGATGCCGCGCTGCCAGATGGCGAAGGTTTCGCTGAGCGGCAGGCGGTGGAGATCGGCGGCCAGCTTGGACAGCGCCATTTCTTCCAGCGGCGAAGGATGCGGCGCGGGCAGGGTGAAATTATCCAGCTCGACGCCCTCGATTTCCGCGATTGCCTCAATGCACCGCCGCCCGATGAAGGCGCACTGGACCGCCGCTTCGACCCAGTCGCCGCCGGCCTCGGTGCGTGCGAGGGCAAACAAGGGAGCAAAATAGCCGACACCCAGGAACGCAGCGGTGTGATAGGCAATGACGCCGAGATCGAGCGGTTCGCCCAGCGCCTTTTCATAATGGCGGAACAGCGAGGGCAGATCGCCCATGTTCTCCACCGGATGGCGGCCGCGGAAGCAGGCCAGATCGTGCAGATGATCGCCCAGATGGCCGATTTCCACGTCGATCACGCAGGTCAGGTCGGGGCCATCCGACAGGAATTGGCCGCAATCGCCAGTGACCAGCGATACCCGGGTGCGATGCTGCGGCACATGGCAGCGCAGCCAGCGCGTGTTGAATTCCATCGCGGGGTCCACAAGGCCGGCTTCATCGTACATCGCGTGAAAGCGTTCGTAGTGCTGCAAGGCGAGGTCGGTTGGATTGTCGGGCTTGGTGCAACCGATCGCCTCCAGCGCCTCGGCCGGAATCTTGTGCATGGCGGCCAGCTGTTCCATATATTGCAGCGATGCCGACCAGCGATCCGGCGTCATCGTCGAAGCGCTTTCCACCGCTTCCATGACCAGTCCGGGATCGCGCCCGCCGCGCACCCAGTCCATAACGATTGCCGGCGGATCGTCGCAGAACCCGCGCTGCGGCGGCACCGGAATGTCGTGCGCGGCCAACACGTTGAGAAGATGCATTTCGTGAATGTGGGGATAGGGATGCGCGGGCCACACCCGGTCGCCCTTGAACAGATATTCGTGCACCTGACCGGCATCGTCCATGCTGACCCGCCATACCGGGCGCCAGCGGCGCTGCCGTTCCACGCGCGTGACCTTACCGCCCAGGTTTTGTTCGGCCCAGCGGGTGATCCGCTCAAGCTGATCTGCGCTTTCGGAAGCGCCGCGATTGGTTGGATCGTGGGACTCGGTCATCTTTCTCTCCATCCGGTGGTCGCGGGCGGGATTTGGGTTTCCCTGTCTGGCCGAAATTTTCGTTGTGGCGAAGTGATACGCAACCGGCCGGTCCGGGCTTCCTACCAAAAGGCGGGGCCTTGGCCTGAACCGCCATGCCTATGGTTTTCCTGAGCAGTCGATCGGCCAAAACGCCGCGTTGCTCGAGAAAAGCGGCCCCGGCGACCTGTTGTGGCCGTATGAATACGGGAGAACCCTATATGGTACCGAAGTTTTGCCGCATGGCATGGCGGGTCGATGACATGGCCGATTTCACCCGCCGCATGGGTGAATTGTTCGGTTTCACGTTCTTTACACCCGGCCTGATCGCCGAAGTTTATCCGGATGCGACCTTCAAGGTCATGTTCGGCCAGCATGGTGTGGAGCCGATCCAGCCGGGACCGGAAGGACTGGCTTTTGCCGAAGGCGATCCGCTGATCGAAATCGCGGTGGACGTGGCAGACGCCGAATCGGTGCTGGCGCGCCTGAAGGCGGCAGGGCACGAGCCCATCGCCACCAGCTATCTGCCGGTTCCGGCGGTCAACGAATACCTTTTCGGCCGTGATTTTCACGGCATCCAGTTTCTCGCCTGCACCGAGGGCGTGAACGAGGCGCAAGTGCGGTCCGAATTCTCGTTCGACGCGCTCGACGATGCCGCCCCGCCCAAGATCGGTTGCTTAACAGTGGTTTCGCCCGATATCGACGCGTTGGCGGCGGACCTGCACCGGTTCTACGACATGGAATTCCACGCCTTTGACCCGGCCGGGCTGGGCCGCCGCGGGCTCTCGGGAACGCACCGGGTGCGCCTGATCGAAGGACCGTCAGCCGTCCTGGATGGCATCGGCAGCGCGCTGGCGTCGGTCGACATCGTTCATCACGACGTGGAAGGCGCCCGGGCGCGGCTGGAAGCGGCCGGATTTGGTGTGCGCCACCGCCGCCCGCTCGCGAGTGGGGGCTACGCCTATTTCTTCGGGCCAACCGTCCAGGGTTTTCCGCTCTCGATCTATCCGGAAGCGGCAGACGCGGAGATGCTGGGGCTTATGTGACCCTTCGCGTGCGCCGGCAGCCCGGCGCGGCGGCCGGCGCACGCGATCAGAAACCTTCGTGCGATGAATAGACACTCACTCGCGCGGCATTGGCGCGCGGTGGCTGTTCGAGGATATAAAGCACGGCACGAGCGATATCGTCGGGTTCGAGCGCCGGAATATAGGTGTCCCACGCCGGTTTGCCCTCAGCCTTCATCGGCTCGAAAATATCGGTGCTGGTCGTGCCCGGTGCGACCAGTCCGACCTTCACGCCAGAACCCGCGAGCTCGATCCGCAGCGAATCGGTGAACATCTCCAGCGCCTTTTTCAGGCCGCCATAGATGCCGGTGCCGGCGGCGGTAATATTGGCGCCGATGCTGGAAATGTTGACGATCTGGCCCCGCCCGGCGGCTTTCATTACTCGTGCAAACAGATAGCAGCTACGCACCACGGATTCGTAGTTGATGGCGATCATCGGCTGAAGGTGGGCCAGGTCGAATTCGTCAATAGAACCGACGTGCAGCACCGCCGCGTTGTGGACCACGATATCGGGGGTGCCGAACCGGGCCGTGACGTCGGCCAGCAGCGCGGCCGGCGCATCGGGGTGCGCCAGGTCGATGGCGAGATAGCCGGTGTTGCCGCCCAGTTCGCGCACCAGCGCCGCCAGCCGTTCCTCGCGCCGCGCGGCCAGCACGACCGTTGCCCCGGCAGCGGCAAGACGGCGTGCCGTGGCCTCGCCAATCCCGGTCGAGGCGCCGGTCACCACTGCAATCTTTCCGTCAAGCGATCCCATCGGTCTTCCTCTCACACATTCTTCGGGTGTTGTTATTGCGCCGTCCATCCGCCGTCGATCGGGAGGACATGACCGGTCACCATCGCGGCTTCTTCGGAGCAGAGCCAGATGATCCCGGCCGCCTGTTCATCGGTGCCGATGGCGCGCTTGATCGGCTGGAAGATCACCTGTTCGTCGATCAGGGTCTTGGCGTAGTCATCGCCAAATTTGTAATAGGCGCGCGTCGGCGTGACGCCGGGCGCAATGCAGTTCACCCGGATTCCGCGATCGGCATAGCTGACGGCGGCAAACTTGGTCAGCCGGATAACGCCGGCTTTGCCCGCGCCATACCCCGCCCCGCCGAACCCGTTGTGAATCATGCCGGCCAGCGACGTGACGTTGCAGATCGCGCCACCGCCGTTGGCAACCATGTGGGCGATCTCGTGCTTCAGGCAGATAAACGTGCTGCGCAGGCACATGGTGATGGTGTGGTCGAAAGCCTCGACCGGCTGCGTGTGAAGGTCCGGCCCCGCCGAATCCGGATGGGCATCGCCCACCACATTGGCAGCCAGGTGCAATCCACCGAAGTGTTCCACGGTTTGGCGAACAAGAGCCGCAACCTGCGCTTCGTCGGTCGCGTCGGCGTGGATGTAGTGCGCCTTATATCCTTCCCTGCGCAGGACTTCGGCCCGTTGCTCGCCAAGCGCATCGTTGATGTCCGCAAGGACGACGGCCGCACCCTCGCGGGCGAAAGCGCGGGCCGTTGCGGCCCCGATCCCGTCCGCGCCGGCGGTGACGAGCGCCACCTTTCCCGAAAAGCGTCCTGCCCTATCCCGTCCCAGCATTTTCGTCCCTGCATTCTTGTCTGGTGTGATCGCCCTGCAATAATGTGCTGCGCCCGGGCTTAACCGGCCACACGATAGGGGCAAGCGCAGGTCACGGCCCGCAGCATTACCTCAAATCTGAAAGATACAACCAGATGGCCAAAGGAACATTGAGCGTGTTTGCGGTCGGTGACCTGCAAATCATGACCCGCCATCCTCCGGCCGACCTGTTTGCCGCGGTGACGCCGCTGCTTTCGGGCGCGGACGTGACCTTCGGGAACTGCGAATGGCCCTATGCCGAAGAGGCCGGCGACACCCACCCGGTCGAAGCGCATATCAATGACGATTTCGACGGTGGTGACCTGTTCGCGCCGGGCGCGCCGGAAAGCATCGCGATGATGGCCGCAGCAGGGTTCGACGTGATGTCGATGGCCAACAACCACACCATGCACGGCGGTTACCGCGCTTTCCTGCGGACCATGGCGCTGCTGGACGAAGCCGGGATCGCGCATGTTGGCGGCGGCGATACTATCGTCAGCGCCCGCCAGCCCGCGATCGTGGAGCGTGGCGGACACAGGATCGGCTTTCTGGCCTGCACATCGGGATTTCTGCCGGGCGCGCACGCGGGACGGCGCACGCCGGGGATCGTGCCGCTGCGGCGGCATACCTATGCCGAAAACAACAGCTGGCACGATTGGGGAGTCGAGCCACAAACCCGCACGCTGGTGAACCGCGAAGATTTGGCGGCGATGATCGACAGCATCAGCCGGCTCAGGGCACAGGCCGATATCGTGGTGATGAGCTGCCACTGGGGCATTCTTGAGCACGTATCGGCGATTGCCGACTATCAACGCGAAGCGGCGCGCGCCTTCATCGACGCGGGGGTCGATCTGATCGTCAGTCAGGGGCCGCTGCCGATCAAGGGCTTCGAGGTCTATCGCGGGAAGGCGATCTTGTATTGCATGGGCAAGTTCGCGATGATTTCTCCGTGGTCGCGCGATGAGACACCGTCGGGCATTTCGGCGCCGCTGCTCGATGAAACGAGCCGGGGGCTGGCCGCATCGGTGACGATCGCCGATGGCGCCATCACGGGGGTCCAAGTTGTCCCGGTCTACTTGGGCAGCAGCGGCCGGCCGACTATCCCGCAACGGGGCGACCCGAACTTCGCCGAAATCCTGGCCGTGGTGACCGAACGCACCGCCGCTGCCGGATTGAACGGCGTGATGGATGCGCAAGGCCGGATCGTGCTGGACTGACCGATGACAGGCGCAAGCACCACCACGCAGACCGAAGATTTCGCCCGGAAAATCGGGCCTTGGCTTTCCGCGCAGTTGCCCGGTTCGCCGCCGGTCGAAATCGTCGATGCCACCGAGCCGGCACAGGGCTTTTCCAGCCGCACGATCCTGTTCACCGCGCGGTGGCGGGACGGCGGCACGGTCATCGACCGGCCGCTCGTTGCACGCATCCAGCGCGATGGCGCGGTGCCGATGCTGGCCGACGTGTTTCACCAGTACCGGGTGATGCAGGCGATTGCCGCTAATTCGACGGTCAAGGTGCCGAAAGTCGAATTCGCCGAAACCGATCCCGGCATTCTCGGCGCGCCGTTCTTCATCATGCAGCGGCTCTATGGCCGCGTACCGCCCGATTTCCCGAGCTATCACCAGCAAGGCTGGGTTGCCGAGCTGACCACGGCGGAGCGAACCCGCACTTGGTGGAACGGCATCGAGGAAATGGCGCGCCTTCACCGCATCGACTGGCGCTGCTTCCACTTCCTGACGGACGGAACCGGAACGCCGCCGGATGCCGTGTTTTACCTCGACCGGTTTGTGGGCAACTGGTTCGACTGGGCGCGCAATGGGCAGTCCTTCCCGATTATTTCCGAAGCGCTGGCCTTTTTGAAAGCACACGCGCCGCCGGCAGCCGCATCGGGGCTGGTGTGGAATGACGCGCGGCTGGGCAACACGATGTATACTGCCGATGGCATCGAGGTTGTCTCGCTGTTCGATTTCGAGGTGGCGACGCTGGGCCCGCCCGAAGTCGATCTTGGGCACTGGGTCTATCTCGACGAGGTGTTCAGCGAGAATTTCGGCGTTCCGCGCATCGACGGGCTACCGCGCGGCGCAGAGGCAGTGGCCGGGTTCGAACGGATCTACGGACGGCCGATGCCGCAATTCAGCTTCTACATGGCCGTGGCTGCGCTGAAGATCCTGATCCTGTCAGTGCGAAATTATGGCAATGACAAGGATATGGGCGCGCCGACGACCTTGCCGGACTTTCTGGTGAGCCGGCTCGCGCATTATCTGGCGGAATTCAAGGCAGGACGCTGATCCGATCCGCGTCCTGCCTGGCGATCAGTCCTGCCTAAGCATCCCCGCCGACGACAGCTTCATCACATCGGCAAACGGAGCGGCATGCGACGTCATCCCGCCGTCGACGGCGAGCGTCGCGCCGGTGATGAACCGCGCCGCGTCGGAGGCGAGGAACGCCACCGGCCCGGCGATGTCCTGAGGGTCGGCGACATAGGGGGTGAGGTGGTGAGCGGTGAACAGCTCGATCATCTCGGGGCTGATCGATGCGGCCAGCGGCGGGGTCATCACCATGCCCACGACCACGGAATTGGCGCGAATGCCTAGCTTGCCATATTGGGTGGCAACATTGAGCGCGAGGTTGATCAGTGCCGCCTTGCTGGCGCCATAGGCAGGCATCCCCAGATCGCCCTGAACGCCGCGTCCCGATGCGACCATGACGATCGAACCGCCGCCGCGCGCGATCATATGCGGGATAGCTGCCTTGCACAGCAGCGCCGGCGCAATCGTGTTCACCCTGAACGTCCGCTCCCATGTCGCCGCGTCCATCTCGGCGATGTTCGCATCCTTTGCCAATGTGGCGGCGTCGGTGATCGCGGCATTGTTGACCAGGATGTCGACCCCGCCGAACGCGGCGATGGCGGCATCGACCAGCAACTGGGCGGTCGCCGGATCGGCCAGGTCGCCGAAGGCCGAAGCCACTTGCCCGCCAGCCTCGCGGATGGCCTGCGTCGTGCCGGCGGCACTATCGGCGCGGCTCGCGGCGACGAGCACCCTGGCCCCCTGTTCCGCCAGCACATGCGCAATCCGCGCGCCGATACCGGACCCGGCCCCCGTCACGATCGCTACTTTTCCGTCCAGTCCAGCCATGTGCATCTCACTTCCTGATTTTAGCCCGCGAGGATCCGATTTTTTATGCAAAGCGGATTTTCATCGCTTCGCGCCAAAGCGTGCCTACCGCTTTATAGGTGCCGTGGCCTCCGGCGGCATTCTGAGTG
>JAYVWX010000158.1:0-6887 GCA_043785715.1 Novosphingobium sp.
CGAAGGCCAGCATCATGCCGAAGGTTTCGAGGCTTCGGTCCACAAAATCAAGGAGCAGGTGCTGCCGCGCCTCCTCGAACGCGTCGATCCGGAAGCCGCGGCAACGCTGACCAAGGATGAGCTGTCCGAGGAATTTCGCCCGATCATCCTGGAAGTGCTGGCCGAGCTCAAGGTCACGCTCAACCGGCGCGAGCAATTCGCGCTGGAAAAGGTGCTGATCGACGAACTGCTCGGTTTCGGCCCGCTCGAGGAACTGCTCGGCGATCCGGACATCACCGATATCATGGTCAACGGCCCGGACCAGACCTACATCGAAAAGAAGGGCAAGCTCCAGCTCGCCCACATCCGCTTCCGCGATGAGCAGCATCTGTTCCAGATCGCCCAGCGGATCGTCAACATGGTCGGCCGCCGCGTCGACCAGACCACGCCGCTGGCCGACGCCCGCCTCAAGGACGGCAGCCGCGTCAACGTCATCGTCCCGCCGCTCAGTCTGCGCGGCACCGCCATTTCGATTCGTAAATTCTCCGAGAAGCCGATCACGCTCGATATGCTGCGCGATTTCGGCTCGATGTCGGACAAGATGTGCACCGCGCTGAAGATCGCCGGCGCCTGCCGGATGAATATCGTCATCTCGGGCGGTACCGGTTCCGGCAAGACGACCATGCTCAATGCGCTGTCGAAGATGATCGATCCCGGCGAGCGGGTGCTGACCATCGAGGATGCAGCCGAACTCCGCCTGCAGCAGCCGCACTGGCTGCCACTGGAAACCCGTCCGCCGAACCTTGAAGGCCAGGGCGCCATCTCCATCGGCGATCTCGTCCGGAACGCGCTGCGCATGCGCCCGGACCGGATCATTCTGGGCGAAATCCGCGGCGCCGAGTGCTTCGATCTGCTCGCCGCGATGAATACCGGGCATGACGGCTCGATGTGCACGCTCCATGCCAACTCGGCGCGCGAATGCCTTGGCCGGATGGAAAACATGATCCTGATGGGCGACATCAAGATACCCAAGGAAGCCATCTCGCGCCAGATCGCGGAATCGATCGATATCATCGTGCAGGTCAAGCGCCTGCGCGACGGCTCGCGCCGCACCACCGGCATCACCGAGGTGATCGGCATGGAAGGCGACGTCATCGTCACCCAAGAGCTGTTCAAGTTCGAATATCTCGACGAGACGCCTGAGGGCAAGATCATCGGCGAATTCCGCCCTTCCGGCCTGCGCCCCTATACGCTGGAAAAGGCCCGCCAATTCGGCTTCGACCAGGCGTTCTTGGAAGCGTGCCTCTGATCCGGGGGGTTAACCCGCCAGCCAGTCCTTCACCGCCAGGCCGAAGAAAATACAGGCGGCGAGCACTGCCCACAAGAACACGGACGTCCACGGCATGAAACCGACCGCGTCGGGCCGGCTGCGGCGCATGCGGCGGCGATCGCCCCACCACGCCAGACCGGCCAGCAGCAATGCGGCGACGCCTGACGCGATAAGTTCGGCTGGAACGCCCCCCATCGCTGTTCAGCCTCTGTGCAGCCGCAGGGTGCAGTATATTTGGAACCGAAGGCCGAACATTGCATTTTAGTGCCACAGGACTTCGTTTCGCACGAGAAAAAGGATTTTGAAATGGCCCGGAAGATTCTCATCGCCCTTGCGGCAACCTCCATCGCGCTGACAGCAGCGGCCTGCAATACGGTGCGGGGCGCGGGCAGCGACCTCAAGTCGGCGGCCAATACGGTCGATAAGGAAATCTGATTATTGGCGGGGGTGGGGTTCAACCCTGATCGGTCGAACCGCCCCGCCATACCAGCACCGGCCTGCGTGCTGCCAGGGTTTCATCGAGCCGGCGGCGCGGGGCCAGACTGGGCGCTGAATGAAGCGTCTCGTCGCCTTGCCGCGCCCGCGCCGCGATGGATCGCAGGCTGACGATGAAGCGGTCGAGGCCGGCTTTGCTTTCGGTCTCGGTCGGTTCAACCAGCATCGCGCCGTGAACGACCAGCGGAAAATAGACGGTCATCGGGTGAAATCCCTCGTCGATCAGGCCTTTGGCGATGTCGAGTGTCGAAAAGCCCTCGGCCAGTCCTATGTCGCTGAACAGAGCTTCGTGCATGCACGGGCCGCTGGCTCCGAACGGCGCTGACAGCAAATCTTCGCACGAGCGCAGAACGTAGTTCGCATTGAGCACGGCGTCCTCGGCGACCTGCCGCAGCCCGTCGGCGCCGTGGCTGAGAATATAGGTCAAAGCGCGGGTGAACATGCCCATCTGGCCGTGGAAGGCGGACATCCGGCCGAAACTCAGCGGATGGTCTACCGGGGCATCTTCCTCCTCGATCAGTCTGACACCGCCATCCGCCCCGCGTGCCACGAAGGGCAACGGCGCGAAGGGGGCGAGCGCCTGCGACAAAACCACCGGCCCCGCGCCTGGCCCGCCGCCGCCGTGGGGGGTGGAAAACGTCTTGTGCAGATTAATATGCATGGCATCGATGCCGAGATCGCCGGGGCGCACCTTGCCAACAATGGCGTTGAAGTTCGCCCCGTCGCAATAGACATAGCTGCCGACGGCGTGCACCGCGTCGGAGATTGCCTTCATGTCCCGCTCGAACAGCCCGCAGGTATTGGGATTGGTGATCATCACTCCCGCCACATCCGGGCCCAGCCGTGACGTGAGCGCGGCCAGGTCGACCCGGCCATCGGCCGTCGCGGGGATGCTTTCGACCCGGTAACCGGCGAAGGCGGCGGTCGCGGGATTGGTGCCATGGGCGCTTTCGGGCACCAGCACCACGCCGCGCGCATCGCCGCGCGCTTCATGCGCCGCGCGGATGCACAGCAGCCCGCAAAGCTCACCATGCGCGCCCGCCTTGGGCGTCATCGCCACCGCCGCCATACCGGTCAGCGCCAGCAGCCAGTCGGCCAGCTGCGCCATCGCCTCATAAGCGCCGCGCACGGTGCCGTGCGGCTGAAGTGGATGAATATCGGCAAAGCCGGGCAGCCGCGCCACCTTCTCGTTGAGCCGCGGATTGTGCTTCATCGTGCAGGAGCCGAGCGGGAACGGCCCGAGATCGATGGCGTAATTCTGCCGCGACAGCCGGGTGTAATGCCGCACCGTCTCCGGCTCGCTGAGACCGGGGAGGTCTAGAGGCGACTTGCGCAGGAAATGGGCCAGTGCCGGCAGTGGTATGGCCTCGGCCTCATCGAAATCGACCCCGCAGGTGCCGGGCTGGCCAAGCTCGAAGATCAGCGGCTCGTCGAGCATGAGCCCCTGGTCGCCGCTTGCCGTGACGAATTTGGGAGGCGCCGGCGCCGACCCGATCTCGGGCCGCCAGCCCGAGGCGTTTGGCGCATTCATGCCAGCACCTCTTCGAGCGCGTCGGCGAGGGCTTCGATGTCCTCGCCGGTAGTAGTTTCCGTCGCGGCGACAAGCAGCCCGCGTTCGAGATCGGCGATGCCTGGATAGAGGCGGCCGAGTGCTACCCCGGCCAGCACCTGCCGGTCGGCAAGCTGGCGCACCACCTCGCGGGCATCGGTGGGAAGAATGAGGGTGAACTCGTTGAAATAGGCACCATTTAAGATTGTCACGCCCGGCACCCGCGCCAGCCGCGCCGCAGCCGCCTGCGCGCGGGAATGGTTTATGCGGGCCAGCTTGGCCAGTCCTTCACCGCCCAGAAGTGTCATGTGAATACTGAAAGCCAGCGCGCAAAGCCCGGAATTGGTGCAGATATTGCTCGTCGCCTTTTCGCGCCGAATGTGCTGCTCGCGGGTCGACAGGGTCAGCACGAAGCCGCGCTTGCCATCGGCATCGACCGTCTCGCCGCACAGCCGCCCCGGCATCTGGCGAACAAATTTCTCGTTGCAGCCGAACAGCCCGAGATAGGGCCCGCCGAAGTTCAGCCCGACACCCAGCGACTGCCCCTCGCCAACGACGATATCCGCGCCGAGGTTGCCCGGCGCTTCCAGCAGCCCAAGCGCGACTGGCTCCGTCACTACCACCACCAGCAGCGCGCCGTGACCGTGGGCAGCGTCGGCGATTGCCGCGAGATCGGGAATGCGACCGAGGATATCGGGATATTGCACCACCGCGCAGGCCGTCTCGCCGTCCAGCGCGGCGATGATAGCGCTGTCGTCGGCGGCGGCGGCGAGCTGCGGTGCGGATGTCACCAGCGCATCGCCGGTGAAGCGCGCCATGGTCCGCGCGGTCGCGACATAATGCGGGTGCAGCCCCGCCGACAGCACCGCGCGCTTCCGTTTGGTAACCCGCCCGGCCATGGCGATCGCCTCCCAGCAGGCGGTCGAGCCGTCGTACATCGAGGCATTGGCGATGTCGGTGCCAAACAGCCGCGCAACCTGCGTCTGGAATTCGAACAGCACCTGCAGCGTGCCCTGGGCGATTTCCGGCTGATAGGGCGTGTAGGAGGTGAGGAATTCGCCGCGCTGGATCAGGTGGTCGACCGAGGCCGGGATGTGGTGCCGGTAGGCCCCTGCCCCGAGGAAAAACGGGACGCTGCCCGCGCTCATGTTCCGGGTGGCCAGCGCCGCCATCTGGCGCTCGACCGCCATTTCGCTGGCGTGGAGCGGGAGGCCCGCGATCGGGCCGCCGAGCCTGGCTTCGGCGGGGACATCGGCGAACAGATCATCGACGCAGGCAGCACCGATGACGGCGAGCATGGCGGTGCGGTCAGCGGAAGTAAGAGGAAGGTAGCGCATGAGATCGCTTTCGTGAATGGCTAGGTCGGAGAAATAGATATCGGGTAAATGTCAGGTGCCCGATCTGTACAGCCGGTCCATCCTCTGCACTCATTGCTCACCCGTCCCCTAAGCTTTACACGATGGAACTGTAAAGACTCGGCCATTTTGTCGAAGTTCTTATCAAAACCGATACTCAATCGCCGATCCATGGCGTCTCGCCATGCGTCCCTGTCATAATCATACCGCGCAACCGTCTTTGCATCCTTCAACGTTGAATAGATGCCACAATCATGTCCACGGCAATTGCCAAGCCAGCCAATGATCGTCACCTCTTCGTCATCCCAAGTATGGATGTTTTGCAGGACATCTGCAGGCGTAACAGGAGCATTTGGGGGAGAAAGTGTGCACCCTCCCGACGTGACCAAGATCAACGCAAAAAGGCGCGATTTCATAGGTTGCTCGCATAAGCATCGTAAGCTGCCCGGTCCATCAGCCCGTCCAGTTCGCCCGGATCGGCGAGGGTCAGGCGGAACAGCCAGCCACTTGCCTCGGCATCGCTGTTGACCAGTTCCGGCACGCCTTCGAGCGCGGCGTTGATCTCGGTCACCGTGCCGCTGACCGGACTATAGACGTCCGAAGCCGCCTTCACCGAGTCCACAACAGAGACCGCACCGCCCCGCTCCACGGCTTGGCCGACGACGGGCAACTCGACGAAGGTGATGTCGCCCAGCTGGCCCTGGGCGTAATCGGTTATCCCGACTGTTCCGGCATCGCCTTCGACCTCAATCCATTCATGGTCCCTGGTGTAGTAACGGCTCATCGGCGGTTCCTCAGCGGTGATAGCGGCGGGGGACGAAGGGCAGTGGCACTACCATAGCTGGCAAACGCCTGCCGCGGTTTTCCAGTTCCAGCCGCGTGCCCGGCGCGGAATGGGCGGTATCGACATAGGCCATGGCGATCGGATGGCCGAGGCTGGGCGAAAAGCCGCCCGAGGTAACCGCGCCGACCTCGTGCTCAGCGGAAAACACCGCCGCTCCTTCGCGGGCCGCCATCCGGCCTTCGAGCGCCAGACCAACGCGGAGGCAATTGGCGCCCGCGGTCAGCAGTGCCAGGATGCGCTCAGCGCCGGGAAAGCCGCCTTCCGTCCGGCGGCGCTTCGAGATGGCGAAGGCCAGCCCGGCGCTCACCAGATCGGTATCCTCGGTCAGATCGTGCCCGTAGAGTGGCAGCCCCGCCTCCAGCCGCAACGAATCGCGCGCACCGAGGCCGATGGGCTTGACCTCCCGCTGGCTGCACAACGCATCGGCAAGCGCGGTGGCGTGCTCAGCGGGAAGGGAAATCTCGAAGCCATCCTCGCCGGTGTAGCCCGAACGGCTGATCCAGAGCGGCACTTCGCCCCACATGCTAGCACCCGCCTGCATGAAACTGAAATCCCAAGGCAATGGCGTTCCATTAACTAGGCTTTTAAGCCCAACTCTGGCCAGGACATCCGCCGCCTTCGGCCCTTGCAGTGCGAGCAAGGCGTCGTCAGCGAGGTGCCGCAGCGTGATCTCGTCGGGCAGATGCTCGCGCAGATGGGCGATGTCGTCCCATTTGGCCGCGCCATTGACCACCACATAGCCACGATCCCCGGCATTGGTGACCATGAGATCGTCGAGAATGCCGCCATTGTCCGCCAGTAGCAGCGAATAACGCACCCGGCCCGGCTTCAGCGCCGAAATGTCACCCGGCAGCAGGGTTTCCAGCGCCTCGGCCCAGCCGCCGCCCGACACCTCGAGCTGGCCCATGTGGCTGACGTCGAACAAGCCGGCGCTTTCCCGGGTCCACAGATGTTCGGCGATGATGCCTTCGTACTGCACCGGCATGAAATAATCGGCAAACGGCACCATCCGCGCACCCCGCGCCCGGTGCCAGGCGTCCAGCGGCAGGCTCAGCGGCCCGGCGGGCGCAGCGTCATCATCATCGGTGATAGGTTCGTCACTCACCGGGCACGGCTCCGCTTAGTTTGCACCACACTCGGCACCCTCGGTCGCTGAAACCTGAGAGCTTTCCCCGGCTTATCCCCAGAGTTACCCCTGGGCTTGGCCCAACCAGGCAAAGTCGCGGCGGTTCAGACATTGCGCAGCCCATCCGGAGTGCGGCCGTAAATCTGTGCATGGCAGGTGATGGCGTAACGGTCGGTCATGCCGGCGATGAAATCGGCGATGTGGCGGCT
>JAYVWX010000159.1:0-3606 GCA_043785715.1 Novosphingobium sp.
CCGCAACGGGCGTCCTGCCGGTGACGCGTTCGAGGAGAGACATTATGCGAATGGAACAGCCGGTCCTTCGGCCCTTCGATCTCGGCACCGGTCCATTGATGCCCGACGCCTTCATCATGGAAACCGGGAAGGTCGACCTGTCGGTCTACACCTCGCAGGACCGTTTCGAGGCGGAGCGCGAGATTTTCGGCCGGGTGTGGCTGAACATCGCGGAAACCTCGGAAATTCCCAACGCGGGTGACTGGATCGTGCGCGACGTGAAAGTGCGCAAGTCCTCGATCATCTTGGTGCGCGGCAAGGACCTGCAGATCCGCGCCTTCCACAACATCTGCGCCCATCGCGGGATGAAGCTGGTGTGGGACGACAAGGGCCGGGGCGGCAGGTTTTCGTGCCCCTATCACGCGTGGATGTTCGATTCGGCCGGCGACCTCCTCCACATTCCCGACGAAGGCTGCTTCCCCCATGTCGACAAGAAGGCCAGCGGCCTCACCCCAGTGCGGTGCGACGCCTGGGAAGGTATGATCTTCGTCAACCTCGATATGCAGGGCACGCAAACGCTGCTGGAATTCCTCGGCCCGGTTGCGGACCGGCTCAAGGATGTTCCGTTCGGCAGCTATCCCTATACCGCGCGCGTCGGTTCGATGATCAATGCCAACTGGAAGCTGGCGATCGAGGCGCAGTGCGAAGCGTACCACGTGCGCGTCCTTCATGCGCGCACGGTTTCGAAGATGCTGTCTTCCAAGGACAATCCCTTTGTCCATCCGCTCCATGTCGAATTTCTCGGCGCGCACCGGATGAACTCGGTTCCGCGCAATCCCGACTACGAACTGTCGCCCGAAAAGCTGGTGCAGGCATTTTCGTTCATGAACGCCCAGCAGATGGTGATCGCCGACACGGGCGCACAGGACAAGCCGGAAGAAACCTTTGCCGGCCATCACGATGTCAATCCGATCCGGTCGAACCTGTGGGGCAACGACCAGTACGTGCTCTATCCGCACTTCATCTTCCATCTTTCGCTGGGCGGCTGGTGGCTGCACCGCTTCTGGCCGATCGCATCGGACAAGTGCTATTGGGAGGCGGTTTATCACTTCGAGCGTCCGCAGAGCCTGCGCAACCAGATGGCGGTGCAATATTCGCTCGCGCTCAACCGCGACACGCTGATGGAAGACAATTTGGCGCTGGTGAAGCAGCAGGAGGTGATGGAGAGCGGCGCGAAGAAGATCGTGCAGTTCGGTGAACAGGAAGCACTGTGCAAGCATCTTGCCGCCGTGTCCGAAGCCGCCGCGAACGACTCCGAAGCGGCCCGGATCGCTGCCGAATAGGCCGCGGCTGCCATTAGGTTCGGTGCGGGTTATTGCAACATGCCACACCAAGGATAGGCGTGCCTGCTTTCGCAAAAGGGCAGGCCCGTTTGCATCGGCGGGTGCAAACTGCAGGCGGGGACGACGGAATGGACCTGGGGATCGATGGAAAACGGGCGCTGGTGACCGGCAGCACGTCCGGCATTGGCGCCGCGACGGTGAAGATGCTGGCCGCCGAAGGGGTTCGCGTGATCATCAACGGCCGCAATGCCGAACGGGCCGAGGCGGTGCGGGTTGGGATTGAAGCTGCCGGCGGCTCGGCGGTGGTCGCGCTTGGCGATCTTTCCACCGACCACGGCGCTGGCGCGGTGATGCAAGCTGCGCTTGGCGCGTTCGGCGGGATCGACATCCTGATTAACAACCTCGGCCAGTACGAACCCTTCGCTCCGGTCTGGACCGACGCCACCCCGGCGCAATGGGCCGCGACCTATGAAGCCAACGTCATTGCTGCGGTGCGCACGATCCGCGCCAGCGTGGATGGCATGAAGGCCGCCGGCTGGGGCAGGATCATCAATATCGCGAGCGGCGCCTATACCGATCCGCCGCCCGAATTCCCGACCTATGGCCCGTCGAAAGCCGCGCTGGTCAACCTGTCGGTCGGCCTTGCCAAGTCGTTGGCCGATACCGGGATCACGGTTAATACCGTCAGCCCGGGCAACGTCCTGACCGAAGCGCTCCGGTCGAACCTGCCGATTATCGGCAAGGCCAATGGCTGGGAGGAAACCGATATCGACGCGCTTGAGCGCCGTTTTGCCAAGCAGTGGCGCAGCCTTGTCAGTCGCACCGGACGGGTCGAGGAAATCGCTGCGGTTATTTGCTTCGTGGCGAGTGCGCATGCATCCTACATCACCGGCACCAACTATCGCGTCGATGGCGGTTCCCACGCCACGCTGAACTGAACCGGCGCGCCTTGAACCCCGCGCGGAGGAAACCAGAATGAAGCTTGCAGGCAAAGTCGCGATCATCACCGGCGCGGGCAGCGGCATGGGCGCGGAAGAGGCCAGGATGTTTGCTGCCGAGGGCGCCAAGGTCGTCATCACCGACATCCTCGGCGATGCCTGTCGCAAGGTGGCCGGCGAAATCGGCGACAGCGCCATCGCGATCGAGCATGACGTGGCGGACGAGGCTGGCTGGCAGCGCATTGTGCACACCACGCTGGAAAAGTTCGGCAAGATCGACATCCTCGTCAACAATGCCGGACTGACCAAGTCTGCCACGTTCGACAACACCGACGCGGCATTCCTGCGCCGCATGCTCGACGTAAACATCGTCGGCTCGTTTCTGGGCATGAAGGCGGTGCGCGGACCGATGAAGGACAATGGCGGGGGCGCGATCATCAACATCGCCTCGGGCCTCGCCTTCACCAGCCTTCCCGGCTATTTCGCCTATGGCGTGTCCAAATGGGGCGTGCGCGGCATGACGCGGCTTGGCGCCAAGGAACTGGGGCCCGACAACATCCGCGTCGTCACGCTCACGCCGGGCGCGATCGAAACTCCGTCGCTGGTCCCTTCGGTGCGCGAGAACGCCGCAGCTCTCATCCCGCTGGGCCGGGTTGGCGGTGCGGACGAATTTGCGCGCGTTGTGGTATTCATGGCCTCCGATGATGCGAACTATGTTTCGGGCGCCGAATTCCTGATCGACGGCGCGATGATTTGCTGATGACCTGACGGTGCATCTTTCCGCCACGACCGCGGACAGGGCGCCTCAACCGGGAGATGGACACGATGGGTAATGCACCGCCAAACGGGATCGTTCCGGCCCAGGGGATCCCGTTCGATCCCGATGCCTATGATGCCGCGCTGCTGAACGCGATCATCGCGCCGTGGCGGCCGGATGTGCGTATTGCCGATGCGCGGGTCAAGGATGCCAAGCGATACGGCGACGGCATGGTCTCCACCGCTGCACGCGCTTTTGTCGATGTGGATTATGCCGCTGGGTCGCCGGCAGACCTGCCGCGCCATCTGGTGCTGAAGCTGGGGCGGTCGCCCGATTTCATGATCGGGCCGCTCTACCAGAACGAAGTGCGTTTCTATAACGTGCTGCGCTCCGAAGTGACGGATATCGAGGCTCCGTTCACGCTGGGCGGGTCCTATGATCCCGCCACGCAGGCGTTCGCGCTGCTGCTGGGTGACCTGACCGACCAAGGGGTGAGTTTTCCCAATGTCCTGTCGAAAACGACCCTCGACGAGGTTCGCGCAATCCTCGATACACTGGCCCGGCTGCACGCGCGGTACTGGCAATCGCC
>JAYVWX010000160.1:0-5315 GCA_043785715.1 Novosphingobium sp.
GCGCACTAGCGATCGAAGCCAAACGCGACGGCATCCGGGTCAACGCGCTGACGCCGTCGCTGATCGCCGGAACGCTGACCAACGCGCGGATGCAGGAGAACCCGTTCGCGGCGAAGCTGTTCGCCAAGGCGGCGCAGATGGCGCACCTCGGCGTGGCCGAGGCGGATGACCTGGCCGATCTCGTGGTGTTCCTGGCGGGTCCAGGCGCTGCGAAGATCACCGGACAGGCGATCAGCGCAAACGGCGGAATTTCAGCGGCGTGACCGGGCGGAGAGGGTTTAGATGCAGCGGTTGAGCGGCAAACGGGCGATCATTACCGGCGGCGGCAGCGGCATCGGTCGCGGCGCCGCGCTGCGCTTCGCCGACGAGGGTGCGGCCGTGCTGGTGGTCGGGCGCTCGCCGGACAATATCGCCGAAACCGCCGATCTGGTCCGCGCGGCTGGCGGCACGGCGCACCACTTCGTCGCCGATGTGACGGTCGAGGCCGATGTTGCGGCGATGACGGCCTATGCGCGCGAAGTGCTAGGCGGGTGGGAGATCGTTTTCGCCAACGCCGGCACCACCGACCATGACGTGCCGTTCTTCGAACAGACGGTCGAGGCGTGGGAGGATTGCTGGCGCGGCAATGTGATCAGCGCGTTCCTCACGGTCAAGCACCTTGGCCCCTATCTCAAGCAGGCCGGGGCCGGGTCGATCATCATGATGTCATCCGCCGGTTCGCTGCGCGCCAATGCCGGCACCATCGCCTATGGCGCTGCCAAGGCTGCGGTGAACAGCCTGGTGATGGGGGCGGCGAACTTCTTCGCGGGCACCGGCGTCCGGGTCAACGGGATCGCATCGGGGCTGGTCGAGACCAAGCTGACCAGGTCGGCGTTCGATTACGCCCGCGCCAAGGGCGTCGAGCACAAGATGGGCGGGATTACCCCGCTACGGCGCACCGGCACGGTCGAGGAAATCGCTGGCGTTGCCGCGTTCCTTGCCAGCGCGGATGCGGGCTTCATTACCGGACAACTGATCGGCGCCGACGGGGGGCTTAGCAGCACCCATCCGTTCGGCCGAGTGGCGCTTTGAGCAGGAACGACTGAACTCATGGATTTCGAACTGCCAGCCGACATCGTTGCCAAGATCGCCGAGATCGACGGGTTCATCGCGCGGGAGATCAAGCCGCTCGAACAGGCGGACGACAACGGCCGGTTCTTCGACCATCGCCGGGAACACGCGCGGACCGACTGGGACCGCGACGGCCAGCCGCGCGAAGAATGGAATGACCTGCTCGCCGAGATGGAGCGCCGCGCCGACAAGGCGGGTTTCCTGCGC
This sequence comes from Novosphingobium sp., assembly GCA_043785715.1. Taxonomy (GTDB): domain Bacteria; phylum Pseudomonadota; class Alphaproteobacteria; order Sphingomonadales; family Sphingomonadaceae; genus Novosphingobium. The sequence continues at coordinate 1,318 of JAYVWX010000160.1, forward strand.
TACGGCCTTCCCATTGCGTGCGGCGGCTCGGCCGGGTCCAATCTCGCGATCGCGGCGATCCGCGAACATCTCGCCCGGCAGGGCCTTGGCCTGCACAATGATCTCCAGGACGAATCCTCGGTCGTCGGCAATTTTCCCTTGGTGCCGATCCTGCATCGCTACGGCTCGCCCGAGCAGAAGCAATACATCGAAGGGATCATCACCCGCGAGAACCACCTCGCGTTCGGCCTGACCGAACCGGACCACGGCAGCGACGCAACGCATATCGAAACCACCGCCGTGCGCGATGGCGACGGATGGGTGATCGACGGCCAGAAGCGCTACAACAGCCAGGTCTATCGCGCCAAGGCCGACCTGATCTTTGCGCGCACCTCGGGCAAGGCGGGCGACGGCGACGGCATCACCGCGTTCATCGTGCCGATGAGCACGCCGGGGATCGAGATTCTTTACAATCACTGGACATTCAACATGCCGAGCGACCATCCCGAGGTCGGGCTGAAGGACGTGCGCGTGCCAGAGAGCGCGATCCTGCACGAGGAAGGCAAGGGGCTGTTCGTCGCGCAAAGCTTCATTCACGAAAACCGCATCCGCCAGGCCGCGGCGAGCGTCGGCGCGGCGCGCTACTGTATCGAGCAGGCGGTCGCCTATGCCAATGACCGCAAGGTGTTCGGGACGCCTCTGTCGAAAAACCAGATCATTCAGTTCCAGCTCGCCGAGCTCTATACCGAATGCGAGTTGGTGCGGAACTTCGTGTTCAAGACCGCGTGGGAAATGGACCGCCGCTCGCCGCTGGAGATCAGCGACATGGTCTCGATGTGCAACTTCCGCGCAAACCGGCTGGTGTGCGACGCGGCGGACCGCGCGATGCAGGTTCACGGCGGCCTGGGCTACACCCGCGCCAAGCCGTTCGAGCACATCTTCCGTCACCATCGCCGCTACCGGATCACCGAAGGGTCGGAGGAAATCCAGATCAGGCGCGTGGCGCAATATTTGTTCGGCTTCGGCAAAGCCAAGGGCCGTGGCTAGCCGCCTGTCCCTCGAGCCGGCTTCGCGCCATGTCATGTCCGCGCCGGGGTTCGATCCGGCGCGGTTGGACGCCTATCTCAAGGCGCGGTTCGGACCCGCGCCGCTCGCGATCGAGGCGGCGGAGGGCGGCATGTCCAATCCGACCTACTTCGTAACCTACGGCCCGCGCCGGATGGTGCTGCGCAAGCAGCCGGACGTGACGCTTTCACCCAGTGCCCACCGGATCGACCGCGAATTCCGGGTGCTTAGCGCGCTCGCCGGTTCGAACATTCCGGTCCCGGCGCCGATCGTGTATTGCGACGATCCCGCGATCGTCGGGACGCCGTTCTATCTGATGGACCGGCTGGAAGGACAGGTATTCCCCAATTCCAGCCTGCCGGGGCTGACGCCCGCAGCCCGCCGGGCCAGCTTCGAGGCGATGGCGCAGAGCCTGGCCACGCTTCATGCCTTCAACTGGCAGGGTGCCGGGCTCAATGACTACGGCAAGCCCGGCAACTATTTTCAGCGCCAACTGGACGGCTGGACCAGGCAATGGCGGCAATTCGGGATCAGCGACAACCCGGCCATCGATGAGCTGGTCGCCTGGCTGCCCGGCAATATTCCCCCGGGAGACAGGGCGGCGATCTGCCACGGTGATTACCGCATCGCCAACATCATGTTCGACACGGCGCAGCCGCGCGTGTCCGGTGTATTCGACTGGGAATTATCGACGATTGGCCACCCGCTGGCCGACGTCGCTTTCAATCTCCAGCCGTGGTTCCTCGCCCCTGATGAAAACGGCGGGATAAAGGGGCTCGACCTTGTCGCGCTCGGGATTCCAACAGCGCGCGAATATCTTGAGCACTATTACGCCTGCGCGCCATCGTCCCAGCGGCTGACCCGCTTCCACATCGCCTTCGCGATGTTTCGCGCCGCGGTTGGCCTTTCGGGTGTCGCCCGGCGCAATGAGACTTCGAAGACGCCCGATCTTGCCGCCGCCCATCAGGCCCGCCGCTTCGCCATCGCCTATGCCAAGGCCGGTCTGGGCAGCATCACCACCTGGGAGGACGAATAGATGAGCTACCGATCCATCTTTGCCGCCAATCTGTTCGCCGGTCAGGTTATTATGGTCACCGGCGGCGGCAGTGGCATCGGCCGCGCCCTGGCGCATGAACTGGCCTCGCTCGGCGCCGAGGTGGTGATCCTTGGCCGCACTTATGAGAAGCTGGAAACCGTCGTCGCCGAAATCCGAGAGGACGGCGGCAAGGCAACGCCGATTGCCTGCGATATCCGGGACGAACCGAGCGTCATCGCCGCGATCGACGCGGTGATCGCGCAGTCCGGCAAGATCGACGGTTTGGTCAACAATGCCGGCGGCCAGTACCGCGTGCCGATGAACACGATCTCGACCAAGGGGTTCGAGGCGGTGGTGCGCAACAATCTGACCGGCGGCTTCATCTTCATGCGCGAGGTTTACAATCGCTGGATGGCGCAGAACGGCGGCGCCATCGTCAATATGATCGCCGATATCTGGAACGGCTGGCCCGATTTCGCCCATTCCGGCGCGGCGCGCGGCGGAATGCTGACGCTGACCGAAACGGCCGCCTGCGAATGGGCGGCGGCGGGGGTGCGGGTGAATTCGGTGGCTCCCGGCGGGATCGCTTCCAGCGGGTTCGATACATACCCGCCTGAAATTCAGCACAAGATCTTCGAGTATGCCCAGCGGGTGCCGGCGCAACGCTTTGGCACCGAAGCGGAAGTGGCGGCGGCGATCGTGTTCCTGCTGTCACCGGCCGCGGCCTACATCACTGGCTCGTGCATACGCGTCGATGGCGGCGCCCCCAACGCGCGTCAGACCTGGACACTCGAGCAATCGGACAAGAACAAGCCCTATCAGGGCTTCCATCGCGCGGAACTCCCCAAGTTGCTGCAACGCGGGCAGGGTGACGAATGAGCGGTCCATCGCTTCCTGCTGCCCACGCAGGCCCTCCGGGTTTGCCGGACTTCGCACACTGGCCAGCGGACTTCACACAGGACATTCTGGATATCACGCTGGGCGGCTTGCTGCGCGATGCCGCGCGGACGGTTCCCGATCGTATGGCGCTGGTGGACGGTGTTGCCGACCCCGCCCGGCGGCGGCGCTGGACCTACCGCGAACATCTTGACTTGTCCGAGCGGCTGGCCCGCGCCCTGCTCGGCAAATTCGAGCGCGGCGAGCGGGTGGCCGTCTATGGCACCAACTGCCCGGAATGGGTGTTCCTGCAACACGCCATGAGCATGGCCGGGATCATCCTCGTGCCGGTCAACCCCGCCTACACTGCCGGAGAACTTAGTTTTATCCTGGCCAACAGCGAAGCGGTGGGACTATTCCACGACGATTGTTTCCGGGACCGCGACCTCAAACCGACGGTCGACGAAGCGGCGGCGGCTACTGCGACCTTGCGCTTTATCGGCCGGGTGGCGGATATCTGGTCGCTGATCGAGAGCGCCGATCCGGAAATCGAACTGCCCGAAATCCAGCCGCATGACACGCTGCAAATCCAGTATACATCGGGAACCACGGGCAGGCCAAAGGGGGCGCTGCTGCACCACAAGGGCGTGCTCAACACCTCGCGCAGCATCGGCCGGCGCGCGGGTTTTCCGGACGGCGGGGTGCATATCAACGCCATGCCGATGTTCCACATCGCCGGGGCGGCGATGGCGGAGTTCAGCTGCCTGGCCTATCGGGGCACGTTCGTGCTGATGCCGTGCTGGGATGCCGGGCTGCTGGTGGAACTGTTCGAGAGCGAGCGGGGCAACGCCACGCTTATCGTCCCGACCATGATTCTGGGCGTGCTCAATCATCCGGACCTGGCGAGACGGGACGTTTCCAGCTGGCAGACCATTTTTTCCGGCGCCGCCAATGTTCCGGCCGCCATGTTCCGCCAGGTTCACAGCGACATTGGCTGCAAGGTCTGCATAATCTTCGGCCAGACCGAAACCAACGGCCCGAT
>JAYVWX010000161.1:0-3835 GCA_043785715.1 Novosphingobium sp.
ACCGGCGCGCTGATCCCGATCAAGGGCCAGACCCTCGCCATTCAGGCCCTCGCCGAACTGCCCGGAACAACTCTCGCGTTCGCCGGCGCCGGCCCCGACGAAACCGCCCTGAAGGCCCTCGCCGGGCGGCTTAACTTATTGGATCGCGTCCGTTTTCTCGGACAAGTCAGCCATGCCGAACTGCCCTTGTGGCTCTCCGCCGCCGACGCGCTGGTGCTACCGTCCGAACGCGAAGGCCTCGCCAATGCGTGGATCGAAGCCCTTGCCTGCGGTACACCCTTGATAATCCCGGATATTGGCGGCGCGCGTGAAGTTATCACCGCACCGTCAGCCGGCCGCATTGCCGACCGCACCCCAGCCGCAATCGCCGCCGCCATCCGCGAAATCTTGCAACAATCACCCAGCCAAGCCGACGTCACATCTCATGCAAAACGGTTCAGCTGGGAAACAAACGCGGCGGAACTGTCAGGACATTTCCACCGTGTTTCAAGGCTTTAGGACTGTTCGCGGGCCAGCCGCTCCTGCTGGTCCAGCTTGGACTCGCTCGGCACGAAGCTCTTGGACGTCACCTTCAGCCAGATCAGGATCGGCGCCGCCATGTAGATCGAGCTATAGGTACCGACGAAGATGCCAAGCGTGATCGCGGCAGTGAACCCGAAGATCACGCTCGGGCCAAGGATCAGCAACGCAACCAGCGTAATCAGCATCGACAGCGAAGTCGCGATGGTGCGCGCCAATGTCTCGTTGACTGACAGGTCAAGCAGCTCGGGCAGCGGCATCTTTCTGTATTTCTTCAGATTTTCGCGGATCCGGTCATATACGACGATGGTGTCGTTGAGCGAATATCCGATCAGCGTCAGCAGCGCGGCGACGATGTTGAGATCGAATTCCATCTGGGTCAGCGCGAACAATCCCAGCGTCAGGGTTACGTCATGCGCAAGGCTGAACAGCGCCCCGACGCCGAACTGCCATTCGAACCGAATCCAGATATACACCGCCACCGCCAGCGCGGCGAGGCCCAGCGCCTGAAACGCGGTCCAGCCCAATTCCTTGGAAACCTTGCCGGAAACCGAATCGACCCCGTCAACCCGGGCATCGGCATGACGCGCCTTGATTTCCGCCATGATCTTCTTGGCCATCGCATCGGCCAAACCCGGGTCCTTGTCCGAACCCGCCGGCAACTTCATCCGGATCGAGATTTCGTTGGGCTTACCAAACTGCTGGATGATCGGCTCGCCAAAGCCGAGCGCGGACACTTCATCGCGCAGCGCACCGACCGGCGCGGCAGCGGATTGGGTGAACGTCACGCGGGTCATCTGGCCGCCGACAAAATCGACGCCCATGTTCAGCCCCTTGGTGAACACCAGCGTCAGGCTCGCCGCCATCAGCAGCAGGCTGACCGCGTAGAACGGCACCCGCCAGCGCAGGAAGCGGATGTTGGTATGATCGGGAACGAGCTTGAGGAGTTTCATGGCTTGCTCTCCCGTTACAGCACGAGGTCAGCCGGACGCGTCTTGCGCAGCCAGCCGGCGACCCACATGCGGGTCAGGGTTACGGCGGTGAACACCGAGGTGACGATGCCGATGACCAGCACGACCGCGAAGCCCTTGATCGGCCCGGTCCCGAACACGAACATCAGCGTGGCGGCGATCACGTTGGTGATGTTCGCATCGAAGATCGCGCGGCGGGCTTCCTTGTAGCCCATTTCCACGGCCTGGAACACGCGCCGGCCGCGATGCTGTTCTTCACGAATACGCTCGTAAATCAGCACGTTGGCATCAACTGCCGCGCCGATCGTCAGCACGAATCCGGCGATGCCCGGCAAGGTCAGCGTGGTATTGAGGATCGCCATGACCCCCAGAATCATCAGCATGTTGATAATCAGCGCAACGCAAGCATAAATCCCGAACCGGCCGTAAGTAACGACGATGAAGGTCATCAGCGCGGCCGCGCCGACCAGCATCGCGATCATGCCCTTCTTGACCGAGTCCGCACCGAGGTCCGGCCCGACAGTGCGTTCCTCGACCACCTTGAGATCGACCGGCAACGCGCCCGAGCGCAGCGCGATGGCCAGCTGGTTGGCGCTTTCGGTGGTGAAGCTGCCCGAGATCTGGGCGCTGCCGCCCAGGATCGGCTCGTTGATGTTCGGCGCGGACAAAACCTTGCCATCGAGGATGATGGCAAAGGGCCGGTTGACGTTCTCGGTCGTCAGCTTGGCGAACTTGCCGCCGCCGGCCTGGTCGAAGGTGATCGAGACGACCGGCTCGTTGCTGCGCGAATCGTTGGTCTGCTGCGCGTTGGTCAGCTGATCGCCCTTGATCCCGCCCAACCGCTTGACCGCCAGCGCGGTGTCCCCGCCGCGCGGATCGGCGAACGGCACGATCTGGCTACCCGGGGGGGCGATGCCCTGCGCGATGTCGGCGGGGCTGGCGGTCGTATCGACCAGCTTGAATTCAAGTTTGGCGGTCTGGCCGAGCAGCGCCTTGAGCGCCGACGGGTCCTTCAACCCGGGCACCTGCACGACGATGCGATCGGCGCCCTGGCGGATGATCGTCGGCTCGCGCGTGCCGAGCGCGTCGATCCGCTTGCGGACGACCTCAGTCGCGGTATCCATCGCCTGCGTAACCGCCTGGGCAATGCCAGCCCGGGTCGGCGTCAGGACGATGCGGTTGCCGTCGAGCATCTGGATATCCCAGTCGCGCTGGCCGGTCAGCTGGGCGCCGCTGGTCAGCGGCAGGACCGCCTCGCGCGCCTTGTCGATCAGGGTCGGATCCTCGACCATGAAGCTTACAGTGCCGTCCCTGGTCGAGATATCGCCGATCCGCACGTCCGGCGCGTTCTGCTTCAGCCGCTGACGAACGTCCTCGTCCATCGCCTCAAGCCGCTGGCGCCGCACCTGATCGGGATCGGCCTCGAGCAGGATGTGGCTGCCGCCGGCAAGATCAAGGCCCAGGTTGACTTTGGGCTGCGGCAGCGCGCTGGGCCAGCCGAGGCCCGCCACAGCCGCGATCGACGGCAGTGCCGCAATCAGCGCGGCGGCGACGATGAACCAGTACCACACCTGTTTCCAGCGGGGAAAATCGAGCATTATCAGGCGTCCTGAATTTGGTAGTCGGTGGCCTGCGAATGGAATTCTCGGGCCGTCATGGGGCCCAACGGCCGGGCACTCAGTCGTTCGCGGCGGGACCGCCCGGCGGGACGACATCGGCAATGCTGGTCCGCACCGCCCGGACCTTGACGTTCGGCGCAAGCTCAAGCTCGACGTAATTGTCCTCTACCTTCAGCACCTTGCCAAGCAACCCGCCCTGCGTGACCACCTGGTCGCCCTTCTTGAGCGCCGCGATCTTGGCCTTCTGCGCCTTCTGCTGCTGCATCTGCGGGCGCAGCAGGAACAGGTAGAACACCACGCCCATCCCGATGAATGGAATGAAGCTGGTCCAGGCCGGAGGCGAACCGGCGGCGGCGGCAAGAATGGAAAGGGTGCTCATCGGCGGGTTATCGGCTTTCATCATATGAAGCCCGTAAACCGCAGGGACGCAGCGAACGCCCCCCGGGCGCCCGGGCCGGAATTGGGCGCGGTTAGCAGCAAACCCCCGATGTGGCAACGCGGGTGCACGCCGATCGTGCTGGCTGCGCACCCGATTTCAACCACTTCTCCGGCCTTGCATCCGGTCGGGACCGTGCCTATAGGCCGCCGCTCCGGTCGGGACGTAGCGCAGCCTGGTAGCGCATCACACTGGGGGTGTGGGGGTCGGAGGTTCGAATCCTCTCGTCCCGACCAAATAATTTTCTTGCCGCGCAGCGCCCTGTCAGTGGCATTTCTTGCTGGTCCGGG
>JAYVWX010000162.1:0-2472 GCA_043785715.1 Novosphingobium sp.
GGCAGTCCCGCCTTGAGACCGGTATCACTGCGGACCTGCAGGATTTTTTCCAGTTCCGACGGCGGCACGGTCACTTCGATCCGGAAATAGCGCACACCGGTCCGCTGATCCTCGAACCCGTCGGCCGAAACCTTGGAGGTCTTGCCCATCAGGATAGGCAGATTGCGCTCCTGCAACGCGGGCAAGCGCACCTGCGTTTCCATGCCCGGATAAAGGTCGTCGGCTTCGGTCCGCGGAACCTTGGCATCGATCACCAGCGCCCGGTTTTGCGGCACGACTTCCATCAGCATGTCGCCCGGCGCGATGACCCCGCCAACCGTGAACACCTTGAGGCCGACAACACGACCGGCCGAGGGGGCCCGCACCACCGATCGCGCCAGCTGCTCGCGGGTCGCGATCAGCTTTGGCTGCATCTCGGCGAGCTTTACCTGCGTCAGGCGCAATTCGCCTGCGATCTCTTCGGCCATGCGCCGGTCGATCGCCATGATCTGCATTCTCGCCTCACCCACCGCCTGCGATGAGCGCGCGATATCGGACCGGTAGGAGCCATAATCGCCATCGAGTTGCGCCGCTGAGCGTTCAATCCCGCGGATCCGGTTGATCGAGACGAAACCCTTGTCGGTCAGGCTTTTCAAGCCATCCAGTTCCTGCCCGATCAGCACTTGCTGGCGGCGATTGGAGCTGATCTGGCTGCGCACGCCGCCGATTTGTTCGTGGTGCTGGGCGATCCGCTGGGAGAGAATCCCGCGCTCCGTGGTAACAGAATTGCGGCGGGCATCGAACAGCAGCCGTTGACCCTGCAGAGCGCTGTCGGCCAGAACGCGATCTCCGGCTGACATGGACCTGAATTCGGTCGGTTGCGAAACTTGCCCCAGCCGGTCGCGCTCGGCCAGAAGCCGAGCTTGCAAGGCGAGCAGGCCGACGACTTCGCCGGTCAGCCCGCGCTCGGTCGCGACGGTCTCCGAGGCAGAAACCCTGAGCAGTTCCTCCCCTTTACTGACCGTCTGCCCCTCGGTCACATGCAAGCTGGTGACGATGCCGCCTTCGCGGTGCTGCACGGCCTGACGGCTGCCCGAAACCGCAACCACGCCTTCGCCGTAAGCCCCGGAGTCCAGCGGCACCAAGGCGGCAAGGCCCAGCAATCCGACGAAAAACAGCCCCGCGATGATCCCGCCTCGCTTGATCTCCGATCCGGGCGCGTCCGCTTCTGCCTCGCCTTCGTAGTCGGTTGCGTCCCTGGAGGGTTTCCATGCCATGTAGTTCATGACGATACTTTCTCATTGATCGACGAAACGCTCGATCGTTTGGATTCTGGACCAGTTCCGCCATGACTTCCCGGCTTGGCCCGGAGCGCACCACCGCGCCGTCGCCCAGCACCACCAGCACGTCAGCAGCGGCGATGATCGACCCGCGGTGCGCGACGATCAGAATCGCGGCGCCATCCTGCTTGGCGGCCGCGACCGCCTTGGCCAGCGCCATTTCGCCGTCCGAATCCAGCACAGAATTGGGTTCGTCCAGGATCAGCACCCTTGGTTTGCCGTATAGCGCCCGGGCCAGCGCAACTTGTTGCGCCTGCCCGGCGAACAAGATCAGTCCGTCTTCATTGATGCGGGTGTCGTAACCGTTTGGCAGCAGGAGGATCATCTCGTGCGCGCCGGCGGACGGGGCTGCTTCGATAACAGCCTTGTCGATGATCATCCTGGGTAGGCCGCGCGCGCCGCTGCGCGAGATATTCTCGCTGACCGAGCCCGGCAGCAGATCGACCCGCTGCGGCAGATGCCAAAATGTTCGGCGAGCAATTCGGGATCCCAATCGCGGACACTGGCGCTCTCGATCCGGAGTTCGCCGAGATCGGGCGCCAGCGCGCCCGCCGCGACCCGCGCCAGCGTCGATTTGCCGGCGCCTGACGGTCCGATCACCCCGACGATAACGCCAGGCGCCAGCTTGACCGAGACGTTCTTGAGGATCAGCACCTTGCCCTCGGGATCGCGCACGACGATCCGGTCAAGGTCAAGATTTCCCTTGGGCGCCGGCAGTTGGGTGCGCTCGCCGCCCTCGGCGGAGGTGGACTGGAACAGGCGGTCGAGTGTTTGCAGGGCATGCGCGCATGGCTCGACCGCCATCCGCGCTTTACCTTCCACTTCACACCAACATCGTGTTCGTGGCTGAACGCGGTCGAGGGCTTCTTCGCCAAGCTCACCAAGCGCCGCCTCAAGCGAGGCGTCTTCCACTCCGTCGTCGATCTCCAGGCCGCCATCAACCGCTTCGTTGCCGAGCATAATGACAAGCCCAAACCCTTCACATGGACCGCCGACCCAAATAAAATTATCGCCGCTGTCAAAAGAGGGCACCAAGCGTTAGATTCTATCCACTAGGTCGAAGCGATCCCGCAGAATATCGTTGGGGACAGTGGCGACGAGCCCGATATTCATATCGAAATTGACGCCCTGGTTTTCGCCCTTGCCGATTGCC
>JAYVWX010000163.1:0-12600 GCA_043785715.1 Novosphingobium sp.
TCCAAAACATCGGAGACTGACATGACCAATCCATTGACCGACCGCATTGCCATCGTCACTGGCGCAGGCGGGGGAATTGGCGCCGACGTTGCGTCATTGCTGGCAGAACGCGGCGCAACCGTCATCCTCAACGATATCATGGCCGACCGGGTCGAGAAAACAGCGGCTGACCTGCGGGCGCGCGGGCTCAATGCCGAAGCATCAGTGTTCGACCTGACCGATGAGGACGAGATCGCCCGGGCGGTGGGCAAGATCGTTGCGGCGCATGGGAAAGTCGATATCGTGCACAACAACGCCGCCCTCCAGACCCACGAGCAACGCGCCCGCGACCTCGATGTAATCAATCTTCCGGCCGATGCGTGGGACAAGGCATTCGCCGTCAACGCGCGCGGGCCGATGCTGCTGTGCAAGCACGTCTTGCCCGCAATGATCGCGGGCGGGGGCGGATCCATTATCCATTCGGCATCGGGCTTCGGCCTGCTGGGCGAAATGACGCTGACCGCATACGGCGCATCGAAAGCCGCTCTGATCAACCTCAGCCGCTTCATCGCCACGCAATATGGCAAGCAAGCCGTCCGCTCGAATGTGATCGCCATCGGCTTCGTGCTGAGTGAAAACGCGGTCGATTCCACGCCGCAGGCGGTCAAGGATGTGCTTTTGGCTCACCACCTCAACCCGGAACTGGGCAGCCCGCGCGATATCGCCAATGTCGTCGCGTTTTTGGCGTCGGACGAATCGCGCTTCATCAACGGCGCGCTGATCCCGGTCGATGGCGGGTTTACGGCGCATCAGGCCAGCATGGTCGATTTCCAGCGCCTGTTCGCCGAAGCGGGCAGCAACCAGCTTTAGTCGCCAGCTCCGATTTTGCACTGACTCGGACCGGCGGCGTCAGTCGGCGGCTTCCTCCACCGGCGTCAGATTGCGCATGAAATCGCGAAAGTCGCTGCCCAGTTCGGGCAGCGGCAGGTCAAGCCGCTCGGCAATGTACAACGTCATCAAATTGTTGTCCGCCGAAGTGTTGGTCGCCGGAATATTGCCAAGCGAAACTTGCCGGTCGAACGCGCCGACCGCGACCAGTGCCATACGCAGCGCGACAACGACATCGTAGTAATCGAGATTGCCGACCGTGCGTCCCGCGGCCTCCTCGTAGATCGCAACCGTTTCGTCGCGGCTGGGCAAGCCTTCCAGGCGGGTCACGCCAAAGCGGCGGCTGAACAGGTCGTCAAAATAGAGCCACCAGGCAAGGTCCAGCTCGCGCGGACCGAGCGCGGCCAGTTCCCAGTCGATCAGCGCGGCGACGCTGCCATCGGACCGCCACATCACGTTGGATGGCGTGGGATCGCCCCACAGCACGCAGGTGTCGGTGTGCTCGGGACGGTTTTCGAGCACCCAGCGCATGGCAGCATCAAGGATCGGCAGGTTGCGCCCCTGCCCGCGCGCGGAATGCCATGCGACCAGATAGCCCAAATACTGATCCAGCCCCGGTGCGCCCCGATCAGGCCGGTCGAGGAATTGGAAGCCGTCGCGCCAGTCGATCTCGTGGAGCTTTGCCAGCGCGATCAGCGCATTGCGGAATAAGCTCATCCGCTCGGCCGGGCTGCGTTCGACCAGCCACCCTTCGACATTGTAGTTCGGCCGCTGCGTTGCCGCCTGGCCTTCTACTCGGCCCATCACCAGGAACGGCGCGCCCAGGATTGACGGATCATCCTCCTTGCCCACCCAGGGCGGCACCGGAAGATCGCCGCGCGCGTCAAGCGCGGCCATCATGTTCGCCTGCAGCGTGAGATCGCTTTCGAACACGACTTCGAAAGTTTGCGGCTGGCGGCGCACCACCAGTGTGCGATGATGGGGCCGGCCATCTTTTTCATAATCGACATCGACGAAGAAGATTTCGGCCGAAAAACCCGAACCTAGCACGACGTCCATCGCTGCGACTTTAAGTCCTTGCCATGCAGGCTTGGTTCGGGCCAGCCATCCGGTCAACCGATCATGGACTGTCTTTGCGTCCAGCTTGACCGACATCGCACTTCTTCTCCTGACATTGCGGTGCCGCGGATGATCGCAGCAAGGCCGTGCGCCTCAAGGTACGCCGACCCGAAACTATTATTCCATCACGCAAAACAATGCCCTGTCCGCGCCATGACCTGTCTTCGGGAAGGAGCGCCGAAAATCCGTTCGTCGCCATGGTGCCGCCATGACCGGGCGATGACGTCGGCGCCCGGCAACTGGAGGGGCCGAAGTGACCGAAGAAGCAGATGTCGTCGTCATTGGCGCCGGGCACAACGGTATGGCCGCAGCGGGCTATCTGAGCCGCGCCGGCAAACGGGTTGTCGTGGTCGAGCGGCTGGCGAAGGTCGGCGGCATGACCAGCGCGGGTTACATGATCCCCGAAGCGCCGAGCCACCTGGTCACCCCGTGCGCGGTCGAACTGCTGTTCGTGCGCGGCAGCGGCCTGATCGAGGAGCTTGAGCTCGAAAAGCATGGCCTGCGCTGGGTCGATCCCGATCCGACCTATGCCTATCTCGATCCGTCGGGAGCCAGCGTGTGCCTGTTCCGCGATCCGAAGCAGACAGCCGAGGACATGGGCCGTTTGAACCGGCAGGACGGCAAGAACTATCTTAAGTTCCTCGAACTGCTTAACGCGCTGATGGACATCGGTTTTCCGATCATGAAGTCGGAACCCGGCCGCCCTGACATGAAGAACCTGAGCAGCCTGGTCGGCAGCCTGGTGCGCAATGCCAGGCTCAAGAACGAATTGCAGATCCTGGCCGCGGGAACGGCCGACCAGATCGCATGCGAATGGTTCGAGCACCCGGCCAACATCGCGCTGATGACCAATACCGCAGCGGGCGCGGGGCCGGTCGATGACGATGGCAATGGCGCAGCCTATATGATCCTTGCCGCGCTGCACCGGCTGGGCACGGGCAAGCCGATCGGCAGCCTGCAGAGCTTTGCCAATGCCATGGCCAGCAGCATCGAAGCCTCGGGCGCCGAGATCATGCTCAATGCACCGGTTGCCGAAATCATCATCGAGAACGGCGCAGCGCGCGGCGTGCGGCTGGAAGATGGCCGCGTGATCAAGGCCAAGGCGGTAATCGCCAGTTGCGATCCGCGCACCGCCTTTGCCATGACCACGCCCGGCAAAGTCGAGCGGCGCTTACTCGAACGCATCAAGCACGCCCCGGCCAATCGCTCAAACGCCGCGCCGTTCCTTGCCAATATCGCGTTGTCCAAACCGCTGACGCTCAAGCGCCACCAGGACATGCGCCACGACGGGGCGGACCTGAACAGGGCGGTCGGCTACATCGGCACACCCGAACAAGTGCGCGAAAGCTTTGCCGCTGCGCGGCGCGGCGATATTCCCAAGGAGCACGCTGTGTCGGTCACCCCGCTCTCCAATACGGACCCGTCGCAAGTGCCCGCAGGCGGCGGGCTTGCCTATATTTATGTGCCGGGCATGGCCGTCGAGGCGCGCGAAGGCTGGACGCAAGAGGTCAAGGACCGGACGATGCGCGACCTGATCGCACAGATGTCGGAATATTACGACGGTCTGGATTCCGAAGTCGGGCGCTTCGTCGAGACCTCACGCGATCGTGAAAAGCGGCTGAATGCCACCAATGGTTGCGTCACCCATATCGACTTCGGATCGCTGCGCGCCGGCCAGAACCGCCCGGCGACCGGCTTTGGCGGTCCGAAGCAGGCAGTGCCCGGTCTTTATATCGGTGGCGCGGGCGCCCATCCGGGTGGTGGGATTTCCGGACTTCCGGGCAAGATCGCGGCCAAGCGTATCCTGCGAACGATCAAGTAACCGGAACAGCCTCAGCGAGGCGATCCGTGACCGGGATCGTAGAGGTTGCGGTAGCGGAGGCTGGGCCCAGCAGCCCCGCCAGCAAGGTATCGGCAAAATCGCCGACGCGCTGCGGGATGGCCTGCGGGTGCGCCTCCTCTCCGACGCCCAGCGCATCGAGCATCGGCCCCGAGGCAAAGTAGAACCCGACGCCTTGCACAAGCATGGCCATGAAAGCCGACGACGAAATGCCCCGCATCGGACGGATGGCGAGCACCTGTGCGAACAGCGCGTCAAGGCTATGCTTGAACGGCTGGATATACAACGCAACGAGGTAATCCAGTCGCCAGGTGCTGCGCCGCCCTTCGGCATGGCTGATGGCGATGAAGCTGGGATTTTCCGCCGCCCACCCGCAAAACCGCTGAACCAGCAGCCTCAGCCTGCTTTCCGGGTCAAGATCGAGGCGGTCGAACACGGAAAAGACCGGGCCTCCGAAGCGCGCCACCCGCCAGTCCACCGCCCGTCGCCACAAATCCGCCTTCGACCCGAACCTGACGTTCAGCAGGTTGTGGCTCACGCCCAGGCGCTTGGCCAGTTCGCGAACCGTGGTGCCCTCGTACCCGTAGTCCGCGAAGCTTTCGAAGGCAAAGTGCAGCACGCGTTCTTCGGATACCGCACTCGCCGCATCGGCAGGCGGCCGCCCGCGCCGACGGCCGTTTGGCGCAGGCGCGTCTACCGGAGGCGCGGTCCGGGCAGGGTCAGTCGCAGTCATGGCGTGATTGTTGACATCTAAATTGGCATGTGTCAATTTGACACCCGGATTTGGAGAGCGGTGCGAAAAATATGGCGAGTCCCTGGTGGAAAGTTGCGCACAGCGAGGAAGTGACTTCGGCCAGGCCGTTGGCGATCGATATTGGTGATCGACCGGTGGTCCTGTGGCGCGATGCGCAGGGCATCGCGCGGGCGCTGGAAGATCGCTGCCCGCACCGCCGCGCGCCGCTATCGCGGGGATGCGTGCGCGACAATGGCTGGCTGCAATGCGGCTATCATGGCTGGAGCTATGACGGCGAGACGGGGCGCCTCAAAGACATACCGAACATGAAGGACGAACAGAAGTTTCCGTCGGTTTACAAGGCTGTCGCCTATGCCGTTGCGGAAAGCAGTGGCTTCGTCTGCGTCAACCTCGACCGGAAGACTGCCCCGCCTCCGCCGGTTGGCGAGCAGACTTTCCCGCTCGGCGGCACGGTCCATGTCGGCTTGAGCCAGGATCAATGGATCAACGCTCTGTTCGACGATCCCGGTCTGGTGCTGGGGATTCGCGCGGTTCAATTCACGCCCTATCTGATGTCGGAACTGCGTGAAGAAGGCGGCCTGCTCGTCATGGAGCGTTTCTGCCAGTGGGGCAAATTGCACTGGCCCTCTTATGCGACGGCCGAATTTCCGATAACCTTCATCACCCGCACCCGGCCTGATACCGGTGAGACCGAGGCCGTGCTGCGTGACGACAGTTTCCGTACCCTGCTCACGGCGCAGCTGGCCCCGGTTCCGGCCGCGCGCGGCGTAACGCAGGTGCGCTGGCGCGCCAAGCTTGGCGAAGAGCTGAAGGGCCGGCACGCGCTGTCGCTGCGACGCAGGGGTTCGTTCGTGGTGCGCGATACGGTCGATGCCGCGGCGTTGCGCGTCCTCATTCCTTCGGCCTCGCACCGCGCGCACCAGCTTCGCGAGCAAATGCCTGCAACCCCCGAAGTCGCGGCCGCAGCCTGATCTATCTGGAGATTCCCATGCTTGATGTCGCCGATCCTCGCACTTCGACCGCAACCGATACCGTCTCCCCCACGGCCCCGCCGGGGGCCACCGGTCCGTCGCTCAACGCAGTGAACAACTGGGTCCCGCACGATATTGTCATGCGCGATTCCTGGTTTCCGCTCGCCCACGATCACGCCGTTGGCAGAAAGCCGATCCGCCGCGCGGTTTATTCGCACCCGTTCTATATCTGGCGCGAAGATGGCAGGGCGGTGGCCTCGGAGTTTCACCCGCTGGAAATGATCACCCGCGACAAGAGCCCGTTTACCGACGCCAAGGGCCGTTATCCGACGATGGAGCATTACGGCATCATCTGGGGCTGGTTCGGCCGGCCCGAAGCGGCCGATCCGGCGCACCTGCCCAGCCTGCCGTTCCTGCCGCCCAAGGGTGGGCTGCCCAAGTATATGACAGCCACCATCCGGTTCGATTGCTCGGCGCCCATCAGCCTCGAAAATCTGATAGACCTGACCCATGCCGATTTCCTTCATGCCGACGTGGTGGGCGACGAAAAGTCCGACAGTGAAACGGTGGAAACCTTTTATGACAGCGAAACCATCACCATGGTGCGCACACTGGTCAACAAGTCGGTCGCGCCAGTAATGAAGTTCTTCAGCGGCATTCGCCAGCCCACGCAGAATGTCCGCCAGGTCATCCGCATCTACCTGCGCTCGCACTGCGCGATCGCCTATGGCCGCTTCTCCCCGGGCGACGACGTGCCCCTGTTCCACCCGTGCACGCCCGAATCGCGCGATCGGACGCGGATGGAAATGGTGATGAACACCTCAAATGCCGGCCGGATGTTCCGCCACGTGATGCCCAAGGCGGGGTATAAAGTATCCCGGCAGGACAGTTCGATGACCAACCCGCAGAGCCCGCGCTATATGGATCTGTCCCCGCGCAAGGATCTTCATTCGCGGCTAGACCAGGCGGGCCAGCGGTATCGGTTGCTGATGATGGAACTGGCAGGCCGTCAGGACGCCGGGGACTTCGACTATCGCGACACTATCAGCACCGATTGCAGCGACATTATCGGTCTGCGCAAGGAACTGTTCCAGTTCTGAATTGCACCAGCGTGCCAGCGGATCGCAGGCACCGTTTCCAGCGAGAGAACGAACCCCATGTCCAAGACGAATGCCATCGGCGGAACGCGCCGCTTCTGGGGAACGATGCCCGTTCTGCCGGCCGCGCAGCTAACCGAAACGTCGCGTCAGATGGAAGCTTTGGGGTTCGAAGGCGTGTTCGTGCTGCAGATCTACGGCCCGCCGTTCGTGCCGCTGGCCGCCGCCGCGACGGTCACCGAAACGCTGAAGCTGGGCACCGGCATTGCCATTGCCGGCACCCGCAGCCCGGTCGAGACCGCATTCGCCGCGATGGATGTCGACCGGATCAGCGGTGGTCGCTTCGTGCTCGGCCTTGGTAGCAGCATCCCGTCTGCGGTCGAAGGCATGTATGGCATGCCCAAGGCCAAGCCACTGGGCCACTTGCGCGAAACCGTCGATGTGGTGCGCTACATCGTCGCCAATGCGCACAAGGGCCTCGATCCCTACAATGGCGAGTATTTCAAGGCCGACTTCGCGGAAATGATGATCACCGCGCCGCCGGTGCGAAACCATATCCCGATCTGGATCGCCGCGCTTCAGGAAAAGATGACCGATCTCGCCATCGAGATTGGCGATGGCCTGATGGTCCATGCGCTATGGTCGGCCGACTATATCTCGAAGGTGCAAAAGCCGGTGATCGAGGCTGCGCTCGCCAGGCATGGCCGCAAGCGCGAGGACATCGAAATCAACGCCTGGCCGTGGATCGCCATCAATCCCGACAAGCAGCAGGCTATCGACGATGCCCGCGCCACGGTCGCGGCCTATTCCGGCTACAAGCAGTACGAACCGTTTTTCGAAAAGCAGGGTTTCGGCGATCAGGCACGCGCCTGCCAACTCGCATTGGGCGATCACGGCGATGTCTCGTCGGTCGCGCATAATGTGACGGACGAAATGGTCCTCGCCTTCTGCGCGTGCGGTTCCGTCGACGAAGTCCTGGCCCAAATCGAACCCTATTGGGATGTGGTCGATTCGCTCGCTCCGATGACTCCCTACCGCGACCTTCCGATGGAAAAGCTCATGTATTACTACAGTGGGCTGTTCCAGCTCGTGGCCGCGGCCAAGGCTCAGTCGTAAATCCTCAGTAATAGATCTCCATGCGTCCGCCATCGACCAGCATGTACTGGCCGGTGATGTAGCTGGCGCGGGCCGAACAAAGATAGGCGCACAGGCTCGCGACTTCGTCGGGCTTGCCGAAGCGCTTCATGGGAATGCGATCGATCAGGCCATCCATGAACTGCTCGTAGGTCTGGTTGACCGCCTTGGCGCATTCGCGAAAGAATGCCTCGTATTGCGCCCCGGTGTCGATGAAACCGGGAGGAACGGTGTTCACCGTGATCCCGTGCTCGGCCAGCTCATCGGCCAGGCTCCGGCTGAGGCCGAGCGCGGAGGGGCGAAGAGTGTTGGCGAGTACATAATCGAAGCCCAGCGTCGCGCGCCGCCCCGGCAGACGGCCATGCCCCGATCCCACCGTGACGATGCGGCCCCACTTGCGCTCTTTCATGGCGGGCACGACCGCGCGCGCGAAGTGGGCAAACGCCTTGACGACATTGTCGAACGTGGTCTGGAAATCTTCGTCGGCCATGTTTTCAAACCGCCCGGAAGGCGGCCCTACCGGTGAAAAGATAGCGATCTCGGGCGCATCGAACAGCGCCGCCGCTCCGGCGACCATGCGCGGATAGCTGTCGAGGTGGGTCAGGTCGGCGCTGACGCCCCCTGCTTGCCCGCCTCCGGCGCGGATTGCTTCGATCGTCTCGTCGATTCCGGGCTGCCCGCGCGCGACCACCACGACCCGGCAGCCGTTGCGCCCCAGCTCCTCGGCGATGGCGCGGCCGATGCCGTGCGTGCCGCCGGTTACCAGCGCGGTTTTTCCTGCGATTCCCAGATCCATTCCACTCTCCCATGTTGGTTGGGCGTTAAGGACCATCATCCGCCGATGCGTCGCACCTGCCTTCGGTCAGGCGCAGGGAGGCCGGGTGCGCGGCATAGTCCCCGGCAAACGGGAGAATGCTACGATGCAGCTCGATCATATCGCTATTCGCACAGCAAAGCTAAATCCGAACGGGATACTGGTCGAACTCGGCTTTCCCTTGCCTTCCCTCGCGGACAACACGGCATGAGCGCGCTTGACGAAACAGCAGACAAGCTGGCGATTGCCGAGCAGCTGGCCAATTATGCCCGGGCGATGGACCGGATCGATCTCGCGCTGGGCTATGCCGTGTGGCATCCAGGCGGCACTGCGAGATACGGCGAAATGTTCGAAGGGACCGGCCGCGAATTCATCGACTGGGTCTGCGGCACGCACCGCCAGATGATTGCCCACGTGCATCGCATCACCAATATCCTGATCGCGCTGGACGGAGACCGCGCGGCGAGCGAGGCCTATGTCCAGGCCACGCTGCGCTTCGAACAGGATGGCGTGCTGCGGCAGGGCACTGCCTATGGCCGCTATCTCGACAGCTGGTCGCGGCAGGACGGCCGCTGGGCGATCGACCACCGCGACTATGTGCAGGACATCGACGAAATCGTGAATGCGGGGCCGCCGCTGGTCGGCGCATTCGGCGGCCGGCGCGACCCGGATGATCCGTCCTATGCGGTGCTTGCAGGGGTGAAGCCTCGCCTGGATTAATCCCAGCCAGGTTTATGGGCTTGAGAATTGCATCATCCCGACAGAAAAAAGGGGGCCGCCGTCAATCGGCGACGCCCTCTCCTGTTTTCCCGTTCAAGATCAGAGCTTGATCGTTACGGCCTTCACTTCGGTGTAGTTCTGGATGGCGTATTCGCCCATTTCGCGTCCCCAGCCCGATTGCTTGAAGCCGCCGAACGGTAGGGCCGCGTCGTATACATTGTGCGAGTTGATCCAGACCGTGCCCGCCTTGATCTTGCCCGCCAGCTTCAGCGCCTTCGAGATGTCGCGGCTCCATACCGACGCGGCAAGGCCGAAATCGGAATCGTTGGCGATGGCCGCAATCCGGTCGAGATCGTCGTCGTCATAGGGCATCGCGGTGATCACCGGGCCAAAGATTTCCTCGCGGACCAGACGCATGTCGTGGGTGGTGTCGGCATAGACGGTCGGCTTGACGAAATAGCCCTTAGTGCCGTGCCGCTCGCCACCAGCCACAGCGCGCGCGCCTTCTGCCTTGCCCGAATCGAAGAAGCCCATCACGCGGCCGAGCTGCTCTTCGGAGACCAGTGGGCCCATGTCGTTGCTCTCGTCGAGGCCCGGACCGACCTTGATCGCATTGGCCCGATCCGCCACCGCGCCGACGACCTTGTCGAACACTGTCTTGTGAACATAAAGCCGCGAACCGGCGGTGCAAACCTGCCCTTGGTTGTAGAAGATGCCGGCCGCAGCACCCGCCGCCGCCGCGTCGAGGTCGGCATCGGGCAGGACGACGACGGGTGACTTGCCGCCCAGTTCCAGCGTCACCTTCTTGAGGTTGCCGGTCGCGGCGCGCACAATCATCTTGCCCACCTCGGTAGAACCGGTGAAGGCGACCTTGTCGACCGCCGGGTGCGCCGCCATCGCCGCGCCGGCAGTTTCGCCGAAACCCGACAGGATGTTGACCGAGCCGGCCGGAAATTCCGCTTCCTGGAACAGTTCCGCCAGCTTGAACGCCGAAAGCGGGGTCTGCTCCGCGCTTTTGAGCACCACCGAGCAACCGGCAGCCAGCGCGGGCGCCAGCTTCCACACCGCCATCAGCAGCGGAAAGTTCCACGGCACGATCTGCGCCGCGACGCCCACCGGTTCGCGCGTGGTGTAGCTGAGGTGCGGGAAGCCGAGCGAGAGCGGCGTGGTTTCACCGCGGATCTTGGTGGCCCAGCCCGCCATGTAGCGGAACATGTCGATCGCCAGCGTCACATCGCCGCGCGAAAACGCCAGTGGCTTGCCGTTGTCGACCGTTTCGAGGTGGCAGAACGCATCGAAGTCACGCTCCAGCAGTTCGGCGATCTTCCACAGCAGCTGGCCGCGCACCGAAGGGGTGATTTGCGACCACTTGCCGCCATCGAACGCGGCGCGCGCGGCCATGACCGCATCGTCGACGTCTTCCTTGTCGGCCGCCGCGACCCGGCCGATCACCTCGCCGGTCGCAGGATCGAACACGTCGAGCGTCTTGCCCGATTTCGCTTCGACCCATTGGTTGTTGATGAACAGCTTCCCGCCGTGCTTCAGGAACTTGAGATGGGCATCCACCTTGTCAATCACACTCGCCATTTCGGCCACTCCCATGGACTATCGTTGAAATCGCCGGACCCGGTGCAACAGGTCCGGCCGGGCGTCGATCAGAGCCGCGGACGAAGGAAGGCGAGCGCGCATTCGGGCGCGCCGACGATGAAGGCGTGGTCGATGTCGCGGTCGGCGATCTCGACATTCCAGCCCAGGCTGCGCGCCCGGTCATGCTGCACCGGGTCCATAACATCGCCCGGGATGCCGAGATAGTCGACCGGCTTGTCGATGGCTTCGCCGCCAGCGGTGACCGGGCTGACCATTCCGCGCAGGGGCATGTCGCTCATCCGCCCGAGCAGCCAGTCCTGCTTTTCAGGCGCCATCCTGTAGGGCTTTTCCTTGGCGGCATTGCGCTGCATTTCCGCCACGCCGGTGCCGACCGGGCCTTCGCCCGAGCCGAGCAGGGCATTGAGCCCGGCAGCATCCTCGGTGGACATATAACCGATGGCCTCGCCCACGCTCTTGCCGGCCAACGGCACGATCCCGTCGAAATAGACCACGCGGCGCACCCGTTCGCCCGCGCGCGCAACCACGCCCGGCGCGACCGATCCGGCATAGCTGAACGCCACGAGCACGACATCATTCAGGTCCTCGTAGGTGAGGACGTTGACGATGTCGGTGACGTGCACGTCATGCGTCACTTCGCGCCCGATCAGGTGCGACCGTTCGCCGAACCCGGTGAAGGTGGGAGTAAAGACCTTGTGCCCCTCGGCACGCAGGGTGGTGGCCAGTTCGTCCCACACCCAGCCGCCCATGCCCCCGCCATGGAGTAAAACTACCGTCGTCATTGTCGTGCTATCCTTGCTGTGTCGGAATCGAAGCGGGTATCAGGCGTCCTGAAGCTCGAAGTTCGTAATGAAGTTTTCCGGCAGTGGCGGGCCCCACAGATAGAGCGAATCTTCCACCGGGTGATCGCCGGCCGGCCAATCGTGCCCGGCAGGCACATAATCGATATCGCAGCTGTATTCCGCATAGCTGCCCCATGGATCGGGGACGTAGTGAAAATAGTTCGCCCCCAGCACGTGCTGGCCAAGGCCCCAGCCTTTGTCGAAGCCCAGACTCGCCATGTGCGAGCCGCCAATGCCGACCTCCTGGATCGAGCCGACATCCCAGCTCGAATGGTGCATGCCCGGCCCGGCCGATCCGGCCAGCGCCAGCATGTGGTGGTCGCTGCCATAAACGCCGTGCAGAAAGGCCACCGCGTCGCCGGAGCGATCGGACAGCTTCAGACCCAGCACCTTTTCGTAGAATTCGATATCCCGCGAGACGCTGCTGGTGAAAATCAGGAAGTGCGACAGGCGGCGCGGATGGACGCGCGGCGCCTTGCTGCGCGGAATGGCCCCGCTTTCGCCCGGCCCGATCGATGCCGTAAGAAATTGCGCCTTGGTATCGGGCGAGCACTTTTCCGCAGCGATCACCTGCATCGGCATGCCATCGGCATTACTGAACCAGATGCCCTGGTCGTCGCTGCCGGCCTTGGCGGCCGCGGGCGGCTCGACCATTTCGATGCCAAGATCCGCAAACTTCTGCCGGAACTGCTCGATATCCTGTTCGAACGCCCCGAATGCGACATATTCCAGCTTTTTACGCGCGCCCGGCCGGATCACTGCCCAGCGGTGGGGATTGCCGAAGGTGTAAAGCTCCAGCCCGCCTGCAACATCGCGCACGTCCAGCCCGAATTCGGT
>JAYVWX010000164.1:0-3205 GCA_043785715.1 Novosphingobium sp.
GGCCAGCGCCATCAGCGAGAGAACACCGCCTTCGCCATGGTTGTCGGCGCGCATCAGGAACAGGACATATTTGACCGAAACGACCAAGATCAGCGCCCAAAGCGCCAGGCTGAGCACGCCGATTATCTCGCTCGGGTCTATCCCCCCGGCGGCGGATTGCGCCAGTGCCTCACGAAATGCGTAGAGCGGGCTCGTGCCAATATCGCCGAATACGACGCCGATGGCACCGACGGTGAGGGCGAGCGAGGCTTTCGATGTCGGTTGCGCGCTCATTCTGATGTTTCGACTCGCCCGCTGCGCACCTGTTTGCCCCAGCCGACCCTGGGGCCGCGCATGGCGTTGATCACGGCGCGGATGACGACCGAATACATCAGCTGGCGGTAGATGAATCGCTGCGCCACCAGCAGCAGCGCCGGGTAACGCTGCTCGCGCTGCTCCAGCCGGTAGGCGACCCAGCCGCACAGAACATCGATGCCGGTAAATACGATCCAGTACACCGCCATACGCAGCACGTCGCTTTGTGTCTGATCCCAGCCATGCTGCTGAACCCGCAGCCAGGTCGAAACGATGCTGACCACCAGGGCAAGATCGATCAGCGGCGAGATCAGGGCGAAGCCGATCTGGAACAGCCAGGCTTGAGGAATGCCGATATAGGCCAGACCTTCGGGCTTGCGTGTCCGCAGGATCGAGCGGTGCTTCCACAGGCATTGCAGCGTGCCGAACGCCCAGCGAAAGCGTTGCTTGGACAGGGCGGAGAAACTTTCGGGCGCTTCGGTCCAGGCGACTGCATCGACATCGTAGCCGATCCGCCAGCCCTTGCACTGGATGGCGATGGTCAGATCCTGATCTTCGGCAAGGGTATCGGTTGGATAGTCGCCAACCTCCGCAAGTGCCGACCGGCGCCAGGCCCCGACCGCTCCCGGCACCACCATGATCGCATCAAACTGCGACAATGCTCGGCGCTCCAGATTCTGCGCGGTAACATATTCGACAGCCTGCCAGCGGGTGACAAGATTGTGGCGGTTGCCAACCTTGGCATTGCCCGCGACCGCGCCGATTTTGGGATCGACAAACCAGCGGGCCAGCTTGGCGATGGTATCGACCTCGAACTGGGTATCGGCATCGAGCGCGATGATGATATCGCCCTTGGCCAGCTTGAGCCCCTCATTGAGCGCGCGGGCCTTGCCGCCGTTCTCCAGCGTGAGGAGCTGCACGCGGGGATCGCCGCCGAAGGCGCGGGAGATAATGGCGCTGGTCTCGTCCTTCGATCCATCGTCGATGACGATAACTTCAAGGCCAATATCGCAGCTTTGTAGCACCCGCTGAACCGATGCCTCGATCACCCGCGCCTCGTTGAACGCCGGGACCAGCACGGAGACAAACAGCGAGGGGTCGATCGGCGGCGGGACAAGCCGGTTCTTTGGCCGGTTGCTGTTCCACGCCAGCACGGCCAGCAGGATGGCCCGCCCGATACCCAGCATGATTACGGTGAAGAACAGCCAGTTGAGCGCATAGCCAATCATACCGAAGAACAGGAAAATGCCGACATCCGCGCGGACCGAGAGAAGATCATGCCCCGTCACTTTCGGCATAACCGCGTCACGCGACAGCCCCGCAAGCTGCGAAACCGGCACGAATTGGTAGCCCTTGGCCCGTAAGCCATCGATAATCGCCGGTAGCGCGGCAACCGTCTGGGCACGGTCCCCGCCGCCGTCATGCAGCAGCACGATTTGCCCCGCAGTTTCGGGATTATCGGTCTGCACCTGATCGAGAGCGGCCTTGACGATGGCGGCCACACCGGGCGTCTTCCAGTCGCTGGGATCGACGTGCAGGCCGACGTTGGTATAGCCATCCTGCTGGGCGACCAGCGCGGGCACGATCTCGTTTGCGGTGGTCGGTTCGGCATCGCCGAAATAGGGCGCGCGGAACAGGCGGAGCGAGCGGCCGGTATAGGCTTCCACCAGCCGCTGCGTGCTGTTGAGCTCGATTCGCGTGCCTTCGGCGGAGACCTGCGCCAGATTGGGGTGGGTGAAGCTGTGATTGCCGATCTCGCTGCCTTCATCGACGATCCGGTTGAGCAGGAAGGGGTGCGGCATCGCGTTCTCGCCGATGACGAAAAAGGTGGCGGGAACGTGCCTGGCCTTCAGTATATCGAGGATCTGCGGGGTCCATTCGGGATCGGGGCCGTCGTCGAAGCTCAGCGCGACCAGACCCTTTTGATAGCCGGCACGGCGAATGACATAGGGCGTGGGGAGCGCATGATATTGCTCATCGATTACCAATCCCTGCTTGTCCTCGACCAGCGAGCGGCTGCCATCGACCGGTGATTCCTCAATCCGCAAAATCTCGCCATTGCCTTCGATATCGACTGCGCCCTGCGAACGCAGGCTCCGCAGATCGGGCAGCTTGCCTGTCTGGAAGGCATCGAGAACCTTCCACACGTCCGGATCTTCGGTCCCAAGTCGCCATAGTGCTACACCGGCAACGCCTTCCATGTCGGAGGCTCGCAGCTGGTTCCAGGCACTCACTGCGTCGAGAAACCAGACTGTGTGGGTATCGCCACTCTCCTCATAGCTGAAACTTGGATTGCCGCTTGCCTTGTCGAACTGGATCACTGCCTCGCTGTCATGCGCTGCCAGCCAGGCATCTTCGACCGAACCGGTGTCGCCCTTGGCATTGCCAGTCCAGTCGTAGCTATAGCTGCCTACGCCAACGATAGCCTTGTCGCGCGGGACAACCGCGAGGGCGGCTTTCAAATGATCGACAAACCATTGCTGGCTGGCAATCGGCCCGGCCTCGGCATCGGTGGTGTGCTCGTCGTAAGCCATAAGCACCAGCCGGTCGGCGACCTTGGCATAAGCACCAAGGTTCCATTCCTCATTGTCCACCGGCACCGCCAGGGTGATAAGCCAGCGATGCGCCGCATAGCGCTGCTTCGCTTGGGTAAGGAATTTGAGATAGTCACCCTGCGCCGAGGCGGGCAGTTCCTCAAAGTCGAACATGACTCCGATAGCGCCTCGCGCGATGATCTGCGGCTCCAGCCGGTCGAGCAGGGCAGCGCGGGCCTTGGGATCGTGCAGCAAGGCCGCCATCCCGGCACCATCCCATTTGCCGTTCAGTACATCTTGCACCATCGGGACAATCGATGGCGGCTTGGGCGTCGAGGCCAGCAGCGCGTCGAGCTGGTGATCGGGGAACACGGTCA
>JAYVWX010000165.1:0-13029 GCA_043785715.1 Novosphingobium sp.
GCCAAGCATCAGCGTGTCGCACTCGGCCCGGGAAGCGCTCTTGATGTAGATCTCGGGCTCGAGCATCGGCATCATCCCGTGGGCGAGGACCTGCGCGCCGATCTCGAACTGCTGCTTGACCGCCACGGCAATGCCCTCGCGGTTGGCAAAATTGATCACCGAACGCTCCTTGGTGCCATAGACGCCCAGCGACTTTGCCTTGGTCAGCAGCGCGTCCAGATCGGGCATCGGCTTCATCAGCTGTACGCCGTTCGCCTCGTCCTCCAGCCCCTTGTCGATCTTGATGAACGGGATCACGCCTTTCTCGATCAGCGCGGCAGGGGTCGGCTTGCCGTCAACCGTGCCGTCCATCGTCCGCTCGAACAGGATCGCGCCGATCACCTTGTCGCCGGTGAAGGCCGGCGAGCGGATGATGCGGCTGCGCATTTCGTGGATCAGGCCAAACATATCCTCTTCGCTGCTCCAGGCGCCATCCTCCATGCCGTAGCCCTTGAGCGCCTTGGGGGTTGAACCGCCGCTCTGGTCGAGCGCCGCGATGAAGCCGTTGCCGGCAGCCATTTTGGCGGCCATGTCGGAATTTTGCATGATGAGTCCCTGTCGCTGTTGATGTCGTTCGCGTAGCGCGGAGGACACGGTGTCTCAACTGCATTCGCGCGGCGAAGTTCCCAGTCACGCGGCGGCGCGTGTCACTTCAGCTCCAGCGCCGCCACGCCGGGCAGTTCGCGGCCTTCCATCCATTCCAGGAACGCCCCGCCCGCGGTCGAAACATAGCTGAAATCGCCAGCGACACCCGCCTGGTTGAGCGCCGCCACGGTATCGCCGCCGCCCGCCACCGACACCAGCGATCCCTCGCGGGTCAGGGCCGCGGCGGTCTTTGCCAGGGCGACGGTCGCGGCATCGAACGGCGGAGTCTCGAAGGCGCCCAGAGGCCCGTTCCACACCAGCGTCCGGCAAGTCTTGAGCACATCGGCCAGCGCCTCGACCGCTGCGGGGCCGATATCGAGGATCATCTCATCGGGGGCGACTTCGTGGACGTTGCATGTGCGCAGACTGGCCGGGTTGGCGGCAAATTCCTTTGCCACCACGACGTCGTAAGGCAGGTGGACGGTGCAGCCCGCGGCCTCCGCGGCGGTGAGGATTTCCAGCGCGGTGCTTGCCAGATCGTGCTCGCACAAGCTCTTGCCGACCGCCACGCCCTTGGCGGCAAGGAAGGTGTTGGCCATGCCGCCGCCGATGATCAGATGATCGACCTGGCCGACCAGATGCTCCAACACATCGAGCTTGGAGGAAACCTTGGCCCCGCCGACCACCGCCGCGACCGGCCGCGCCGGGTTGCCCAATGCCTGTTCCAGCGCCTTGAGTTCCGCCTCCATCGCCCGCCCCGCATAGGAGGGCAGCAAATGCGCCAGCGCCTCGGTGCTGGCATGGGCCCGGTGGGCGGCGGAGAAGGCGTCGTTGACGTAGAAATCGCCATTGGCGGCAATCGCCTTGGCCAGCTCGGGATCGTTCTGCTCCTCGCCCGGCCAGAACCGGGTGTTTTCGAGGATGGCAATGTCGCCGGGCCGCAGGATGCCGATCGCTTGCGCCACGATCGGCCCGGCTATCTCCGGCACGAACATCACCTCGCGGCCCAGCACGGCCTGGACCGCGCCGACCACCATGCTCAGCGACTTTTCCGAATGCCGCGCGCCCTTGGGCCGGCCGAAATGGGCGAGCAGCAGAACCTTGGCGCCCTTGTCGGCGAGCTCGAGGACGGTCGGCATCGAGGCGCGGATACGGGTGTCGTCGGTGATCGCGCCGTCCTGCATCGGCAGGTTGAGATCGACCCGCACCAGCGCGACCTTGCCGGCGAGGTTGACCAGATCGTCGAGCGTGCGGAAATTGGGCATGTTTAACTCCAGCAACCTTTTCCTCGCCCTCGATGGGGGAGGGATATGGAGGCTTACGAACTTGCTCGTTAGCCGGAGTTGGGAGAGGGTGTGCTCTCCGGCAGGCGCATTGCATGCGGTGCGCTCACCCTCCTCCAACTGCGCCTAACCCCTTGCAGGGGTAAGGCTTCGTATCCTTCCCCCATCGAGGGGGAAGGAAATCAGAGCAGCTTGCCCATCGCGCCGGCGGTATCGACCATGCGGTTCGAGAAACCCCACTCATTGTCGTACCAGCTCAGCACCCGTACCAGCTTGCCTTCCAGCACCGTGGTCTCAAGGCTGTCTATGGTCGAGGAATGCGCGTCATGGTTAAAATCAATCGAGACCAGCGGCTCGTCCGAGAAGCCCAGCACGCCCTTGAGCGCGCCTTCCGAGGCCGCTTTGAGCAAGCGGTTGACTTCCTCGACCGTGGTATCGCGCTTTGGCGTGAACGTCAGGTCGACCACCGAGACATTCGGCGTCGGCACGCGGATCGCCGAGCCGTCGAGCTTGCCCTTCAGTTCGGGCAGTACCTCGCCGACCGCGCGGGCGGCGCCGGTGGTGGTCGGGATCATCGACATGCCGGCAGCGCGGGCGCGGCGCGGATCCTCGTGGATCTGGTCGAGGATCTTCTGGTCGTTGGTATAGGAATGGATCGTCGTCATCAGCCCGCGTTCGATGCCAATGGCGTCGTTGAGCACCTTGGCGAAGGGCGCCAGGCAATTGGTGGTGCAGCTGGCGTTTGAGACGATCCTGTGATCGGCGGTAAGCTTGTCGTGATTGACCCCGAACACGACGGTCAGATCGACTTCCTTGGCCGGGGCGGAGATCAGCACCCGCTTGGCGCCGGCATCGAGATGCTTCTGGCCGCCCGCACGGTTGGTGAAGAAGCCGGTGCATTCCAGCGCGATGTCGATGCCATTGGCGGCGTGCGGCAGATTGGCCGGGTCGCGCTCGGCCGTCACCTGGATGCGCTTGCCATTGACCACGATATCGTTGCCATCGACTTCGACCGTGCCGCGGAACGGGCCGTGGATGCTGTCCCGCTTGAACAGGAAGGCGTTGGCCTTGGCGTCGGCGAGGTCGTTGATCGAAACCAGCTCGAGCCCGCAATCGGGACGCTCAAGGATGGCGCGCGCGATATTGCGCCCGATGCGCCCGAAACCGTTGATCGCAACCTTGGTCGCCATATGAAGAACTCCTGTTACTTACCTAATTTTGCTATGATTTGCGGAATAATCGCCTCCGCCGTGAAGCCAAAATGCCGGAACAGCGCCTCGGCCGGAGCGGAGGCGCCGTAGCTGTCGATGCCGATCGTCAGACCCTCGCGCCCGGTGAATTTATGCCAGCCCATGGTAGTGCCCGCTTCAATCGAGACGACGAGAACGTCTTCGGGAATCAGGCTCTCGCGGTAGTCAGCGCTCTGTGCCTCGAAAAGTTCCCAGCAGGGCATCGAAATGACATCCGCGCCAATGTCCCGGCCTTCCAGCGCCTCGGCCACGGTGCAAGCCAGTTGCACTTCCGAACCGGTTGCCAGCAGCACGACCCTGAGCTCGGCTTCCGACGAGATCAGCCGGTAAGCACCCCGGGCGCAAAGATTTTCCTCCTCGTCGTCGCGCAGGGCGGGCAGGTTCTGGCGCGACAGGGCCAGCACCGAGGGGCCGTTCTTGCGCTTCACCGCGAGTTCCCAGCATTCGGCGGTTTCCATTGCATCGGCGGGCCGGAATACCCAGAGACCCGGTATGGCACGCAGCGCGGCGATGTGTTCGATCGGCTGGTGCGTCGGGCCGTCTTCGCCCAACCCGATGCTGTCATGGGTCAGCACAAAGATCGCCTGCGCGCGCTGCAGGGCGGCAAGCCGGATGGCGTTGCGGCAATAGTCGCTGAACACCATGAAGGTGCCGCCATAAGGGATAATCCCGCCATGCATCGCCATGCCGTTCATCGCCGCCGCCATGCCAAATTCGCGGATGCCGTAATAGATGTAGCGTCCGCCATAATCGGCCGGGCTGAACGGCGTGGTCGATGCCGTCTTGGTATTGTTCGAGCCAGTCAGATCGGCCGAGCCGCCGACCAGCGACGGCAGCGCCGCCGTCAGCACGCCCAGCGCGTTCTCGCTCGCTTTGCGGGTCGCCAGCTTGGGCATGTCCTCGGCCAGCTTGGCGCGGTACTTGTCCCAGCCTGCCATCGCCGGCAGATCGCCCGCTATCCGCGCGGAGAATTCCTTGCCGCGCGCATCACTTGACAGCCGCTTCTGCCAATCGGCATGAGCCGTGGCACCTTTCGCCCCCAGACCGCGCCAATCGGCGAGGATATCGGCGGGAACTTCGAACGCTGGCGCATTCCAACCCAAGGCGGTCCGCGCGGCGGCGACCTCGTCCGCACCCAACGGAGCGCCATGGACATCGTGACTGCCCTGCTTGTTGGGCGCGCCTTTGCCGATCACCGTGCGGCAGGCGACCAGCGAGGGGCGGCCATCGGCCTGCGCAGCGGCCAGCGCGCGCTCGATATCGGCGGAATTATGGCCGTCGCAACTTTCGGTGTGCCAGCCAGATGCCCGGAACCGCGCCGGAATGTCTTCGCTGGTGGAGAGACTGGTGGCGCCGTCGATGGTGATGCGGTTGTCGTCCCACAGCACGATCAGCCGGCCCAGTTGCAGATGCCCGGCGAGACCGATCGCTTCGTGGTTGATGCCCTCCATCAGGCAGCCATCGCCAGCGACCACCCAAGTGTGGTGATCGACCAGCGCATCGCCGTATGTCGCATTAAGGTGCCGCTCGGCGATCGCCATGCCGACTGCCATGGCGAGGCCCTGTCCCAGCGGCCCGGTGGTGCATTCGGCGCCTTCGAGCTCGAAATTTTCCGGATGTCCGGCGCAAGGGCTACCCAGCTGGCGGAAATTGCGGATATCGTCCATCGCCGGGCGCGCATAGCCGGTAAGGTTTAGCAGCGAATACAATAGCATCGAGCCGTGTCCGGCCGACAGGACGAAGCGGTCACGGTCTGGCCACTTCGGTGCGGCGGGATCGAACTTCAGAAAGCGCGAATAGAGCACCGCAGCAACGTCGGCCATGCCCATCGGCATGCCGGGATGGCCGCTATTGGCCGCCTGCACGGCGTCCATTGACAGGGCGCGGATGGCATTGGCCATGGGCCCGAGACGGGCAGGATCGAGACTCATCAGGAAAAAACTCCTGGTTATCGGTGCAAAAGCGGGGGAATTTGGCGATAAATGCGCGACGATTCGGTGCGGCTTTCCTTTAGGCAGAGGCAGCGCCCCGTCAAGCACGCCGCCCCGCTATGCCCGGTGGATGCCGGGTTCGATCACACAACAAGTGGGAAAAGCGCCGCTCAACGCTATGCAGCAGCGCGGTTCTGCATTATCTGCGAGCGATGGATGGGGCGGCACTCAATTTGATATTCGATCGCATCGATGCGGCTCTTGCCCGGATCGACGCAGCCGCGTCGCGCGCACCGCAGGGCAACGACCAGCTCTCGGTCCGGCATGAACAGCTCCGCGCCGCCGCCGCTCAGACCCTGCGCCAGCTCGATGTCATGATTGCGGAGAACAGCCGGTGAGCAATGTCACCCTCTCGATTGGTGGCCGCAGCTTCACCGTCGCCTGCGCGCAAGGTGAAGAAGCCCACGTTCTTGGCCTCGGTAAGTCGATCGATGGCAAGCTTGCGGCGATGGACGGAATGTCCGGCCAGACCGAATCGCGCATGCTGCTGTTCGCCGCGCTGCTGCTCGCCGACGAATTGCACGAAGCGGCGGCAAACCCGTCGTCCGAACCGCAACCGGCGCTCGAAACCGCCGCCGATGCCATGCCGCAGTTCGCCGAACGGCTTGGCGCGCTCGCGGCCAAGGTGGAAAATCTTGCCAACCGGCTTGAGAGCTGAGCCCGGACACCCTAGATAGGGTGGTGACGGGATCTGCCCGGCACGAGCCGTTTGAACATCCCTGAGGCTATAAGCAATCCTTGGGGGCTGTCGCTGCCCGGATCTTGGTCCGGTGCATATGGTCCCCACCTGACGTGAACGCGTCGGTGGATTTCCCGGCAACGACCCATGGTGGGCCCGTCACCCTACCTTCCCCCGCAACGAGGCCCGAGTGAACGACAAGCAGACGCTGCGCGCAACCTACCGCGATCTGCGCCGTGGGCATGTCGCCGGGCTTGCCGATGCGACCCGCCGACTGCTGTTCCTGCGCCCGCCCGCCAATGTCGCGGCGCTGGCCCCCGAAGGATCGCTGGTCGGCCTCTATCACGCAACCGGTGCCGAGGCGCCGACGCGCTCTTATGGGCAGTGGTTTTTCGAGAATGCGCGCACCCTCGCCCTGCCCTGGTTTGGTGCGCGCGATGCTCCGATGAGCTTCCGCCGGTGGAACAATCCGTTCGATGACAGCAGCCTCGTGCCCGGGCCTTATGGCGCGCTCCAGCCGCGGGACGACGCCGAAGCGGTGGTTCCGGAAATCGTCTTCGTGCCCTTGCTCGCCTTCACGCCGCGCGGCGACCGGCTGGGCCAGGGCGCCGGCCATTACGACCGCTGGCTGGCGGCGCATCCCTCGGTCAAGGCGGTGGGACTGGCGTGGGACTGCCAGCTGAGCGAGGACCTGCCGTGCGAGCCGCATGACCGGCTATTGCAAGCGGTGGTCACACCGACCCGCTTTTACCAAGGGAGTGGCTGATGCGCAGCGAACCGACTTGGCGGATACCGGCGGGCATACTCGCATTGATGGCGGTGCTGTTCGCCTATGGCATGCTGATCGCGTCGTTCCTGGCGCCGCTGATGATCGGCTGGCCGGCGCTGGCGCAGTTGCCGGTCTATATCCTGCTGGGAGTGCTGTGGCTTTGGCTCATGCCGGTGCGGCGCTTCCTCAAATGGATGGAAACGGGCCGCTGAGCGGCGATGGCATTTTTGGCAAAAAATGGCGCGAGTGACGGGACTTGAACCCGCGGCCTCCGGCGTGACAGGCCGGCACTCTAACCAACTGAGCTACACCCGCGCATTGATTGGAGGCCGCGCCACTAAGGCAGCCTAACGGGGCTGTCAACTGGCTTGGCGAACATCGCCGGGCAGCGGTTCGCCGCCCCCTCGCCATGCCCTTTGAGCGAAGCGGCGGAAGCCCTGCCAACATCTTATCCTGGCGTTAACCGTAAATTTTCCTTCACTTGCGAAAAGCACTCCGGAAGGCCCGGCAGCGGGCGGAGCGGGAGCGAAGTCGAGTGTTCGGACATGTCATCAAGCGGCTGATCCTGGTCATCGCCACTGTATTAGGTACAACAGCGTCACCGGCGCTGGCCCATCCGGCCGTAGCGCTCGACAGCGCGGTGTTCGTCGAGCGTCTGCAACCCGGCAATATCCGCAATCTCGAACCTGCCAGCCGCCTCAGCCGGGGCGACCGGGTAGTGACCATCGTCAGTTGGCGCCGCGCGGGCGGCAACGGCGGCTTTACCCTGATCAACCCCCTCCCCCGCGCCATCGCCTTTCAGGCCAGTGCCCGTGACGACGACCAGGTCTCGGTCGATGGTGGACGCAGCTGGGGCCGGCTGGGGGTGCTACGGCGCGGCGAGCGCTATGCGACGCCCGAGGATGTGACGCATCTGCGCTGGCGTGTGCCGGCGGGTCAGGCGGGCCGGATCGCCTATAGCGGCATTGTGCGGTAAGGGATCACCCCGCCAGCAGCAGCATCGGCCGCTCGAGCCGGGCCTTCACCGCCTGAACGAAGGAGGCGGCGTCCCAGCCATCGACCACGCGGTGGTCGCAGCTGATCGAGATGTTCATCAGCTTGCGCTTTTCCAGACACTCCCCGCCGGCCCCGTCGAGCACGTAAACCGGCCGCTCGACGATGCGGTTGGGTCCAATGATCGCGACTTCGGGGCGGTTGATCACCGGTGTGGTGGCAATTCCGCCGAGCGGGCCCAGCGAGGTGATGGTGAGGGTTGAGCCCGATAGTTCCCCAGATTTCGCGCTGCCATCGCGAACGGCCTCGGCCAGCCGGGCAATTTCCGCGGCGAGATCCCACAGGCTGAGCGCCTGCGCATCGCGCACCACCGGCACCACCAGCCCAGCCGGGGTCTGCACCGCAACGCCAAGATGGACCGAGGCGTAACGGGTTACCACTTCCGCCGCGTCGTCATACCGCGCGTTGATCATCGGGAATTGGGGCAGCGCCTGGCAGATGGCCCGGATGATCAGCGGCAGCACGGTCAGCTTGGCCCGGTCGCGGCGTAGTTCATTCAATTCCCGGCGCAAAACTTCCAGCGCGGTGACGTCGCATTCCTCGACGTAGGAAAAGTGCGGAATGTGGCGCTTGGATGCCGCCATCGCTTGAGCGATGCGGCGGCGTAACCCGATGACCTTGACCTCCTCAGCGGCGCCCGACAGGATTTCGACAGGCTTTTGCACCGGTTTATCCACAAGGACGGGAGCGCCTGCTGTGAGGGCTGCGTCGAGATCGGCGTGATGGATGCGGCCGTCACTGGCTGAAGCAACTTTGCCGAGATCGATGCCGAGGCTGCGAGCCCGGGCGCGGACGGCGGGGGAGGCGAGAACCTTGGCGGCCCCAAGCCCAGCCTTCTCCCTCTCCCCTTCAGGGGAGAGGGTCGGGGTGAGGGGAAGTCGCCTGGCATTTGCCGCTCCGGAAGCGGGTGATTCGGCCCCCTCACCCCACCCTCTCGCCTGAAGGGGGGAGGGCTTTTCTTGTTCCGCTTCGCCAGGCTCAATCTCCCCTTCGCCCTCGACCTCCAGCACCACCAACGGCGCGCGGATCGCCACGACATCGCCGACCTCGCCCGCCAGTTCCACCACGGTCCCGGCAACCGGGCTTTCCATCTCGACCGTCGCCTTGTCGGTCATCATGTCGGCGAGGCGGCCGTCTTCTTCGACCCGGTCGCCCAGCTTGACATGCCAGGCGACGATCTCGGCCTCGGCAATGCCCTCGCCGATGTCCGGCAAATGGAAAATGTAGCGAGCCATCCCTGTTAGCCTGCCGCCAGCAGGCGGTCGACGGCCTCGCCGATGCGGATCGGGCCGGGGAAATAGGCCCACTCAAGACTGTGCGGATAGGGCGTGTCAAAACCGGTGACGCGCTCGATCGGCGCTTCGAGGTGGTAAAAGCAGCGCTCCTGCACCAGCGCAGCGAGCTCCGCGCCGAAGCCGGAGGTGCGGGTCGCCTCATGTATCACCAGGCATTTCCCGGTCTTTTGCACCGACTTTTCCACAGCCGCGATGTCGAGCGGCACCAGTGTGCGCAGATCGATGATCTCGGCATCGACGCCTTTGTCGGCCAGCACCGCCTCGGCAACATGGATCATCGTACCATAGGCGAGCACGGTCAGCGCCGCGCCTTCCCGCACGATCCGGGCCTTGCCGAGCGGGATCGAATAATAGCCCTCGGGCACCTCACTGCCGGGATGCCTGGCCCAAGGCGTTGCCGGCCTTTCGTAATAGCCGTCGAACGGGCCGTTATAGATGCGCTTGGGCTCGAAGAAGATCACCGGGTCGTTGTCCTCGATCGCCGCGATCAGCAACCCCTTGGCATCGTGCGGCGTAGACGGAATCACGGTTTTCAAGCCGGCGACATGGGTGAACAGCGCCTCGGGGCTCTGGCTGTGGGTCTGGCCGCCGAAAATGCCGCCGCCAAACGGCGCGCGCACCGTCATCGGCGCGGTGAACTCGCCAGCCGAGCGGTACCGCAGCCGCGCCGCTTCGGAAATCAGCTGGTCAAGGCCGGGATAGATGTAATCGGCGAACTGGATCTCGGGCACCGGCCGCAGCCCATAGGCGCCCATCCCCACCGCTACCCCGATGATGCCGCATTCGTTGATCGGCGTATCGAACACGCGGTTTTTGCCGTATTTCTGCTGGAGCCCCGCCGTCGCCCGGAAGACGCCGCCGAAATAGCCGACATCCTCGCCGAAGATCACGACATTGGGATCGCGTTCCAGCATGATGTCGAGCGCCTCGTTGATCGCCTCGATCATGCCGAGACGGCGGGTGGGCGCCTCGGACAGCGAAACCGGGCCTTCCTCGACCATTGTCATTCCTCCCAACCGGGCCATTTGAGCCGCCGCTCCCGGATCGCCTGTTCGGCCTGCTCTTCAAGATGCCAGGGCAGCTCCTCGTAAACGTCTTCGAACATGGTGTGGAACGGATGGTGCAGGCCCTGGCCAAGGATGCCGTTCTTCTCCGCCTGCCTGGTCGCGGCGCGGACTTCCTCCGCCACTTCGCGGTCCATTGTCTCCTGCTGTTCGAGCGACCACTCGCCGAGCCCGATCAGATGGCGCCCCAGCCGCGTTACCGGATCGCCCAGCGGCCATTCCTCGCGCTCCTGGGCGGAGCGGTAGGCGGAAGGATCGTCGGAGGTGGAATGCGCTTCGGCGCGGTAGGTGAAATGCTCGATCAGCGTCGGCCCGGCATTGGCCCGCGCCCGGTCAGCGGCCCATTGCACCGCGGCATAGACCGCCAGGGCATCGTTGCCATCGACCCGCAAGCCCGCGACGCCGTAGCCGATGGCGCGGGCGGCGAACGTCGTGCGCTCGGAGCCGGCGAAGCCCGAAAAGCTCGAAATCGCCCATTGGTTGTTGATAACATTGAGGACAACCGGTGCATTAAACACCGCGGCAAAGGTCATCGCCGCATGGAAATCGCCCTCGGCGCTCGATCCCTCGCCAATCCAGCCGGCAGCAATCCGGCTGTCGCCCCGAATCGCCGAAGCCATCGCCCAGCCAACCGCCTGGGGATATTGCGTCGCGAGATTCCCCGAGATGGTAAAACAGGCGAAGTCGCGCGAGGAATACATCACCGGCATCTGGCGGCCCTTCAGCCGGTCGGCGCGGTTCGAATAGATCTGGTTGGCCATCTCGACTAGCGGATAACCGCGTGCAATCAGAATGCCTTGCTGGCGATAGCTGGGAAACACCATGTCGTCGTCGGCCAGCGCAAAGGCGGCGGCGACCGATGTCGCCTCCTCGCCGGTGCATTTCATGTAGAAGCTGGTCTTGCCCTGCCTCTGCATGCGAAACATGCGCTCGTCGAAGGCGCGGGTAAGCGCCATGACCCGCAGCATGCGCCGCAGCGTCTCGGGGTCGAGCCTGGGATCCCAGGGGCCAACGGCGCGGTGATCGTCATCCAGCACCCGGATAAGATCGAGGCACAGCGGATGAGTTTCGGCCGGCGCGCAGGTCTCGTCAGGGCGCGGCTGCGCTCCAGCGGGGGGGATCGCCAAGTCGGAATAATCGACCGTGTCCCCCGGGCGGTATTTGGGTTCGGGAACATGGAGTTCGAGCGGAGGCAGATTGCCGCGCTTGTTGCCTGACTTGCCG
This sequence comes from Novosphingobium sp., assembly GCA_043785715.1. Taxonomy (GTDB): domain Bacteria; phylum Pseudomonadota; class Alphaproteobacteria; order Sphingomonadales; family Sphingomonadaceae; genus Novosphingobium. Next base: position 11,233 of record JAYVWX010000165.1, read on the forward strand.
CGACCCCCCGCCATTTGCGCTCCATTCAAAATCGACGGCCAATTTTTGGCCCTGCCTGTCAAACCGCGATCGGCGCGGAAATCGGGGCCTGCGGTTCGTAGCCCGTTACCGCAAAGTCGGCGATGTCATAATCAAAAATCGATGCCGGCCGGCGAAGTATTTCCAACCGAGCCTGCCCCGCAGGCCGGCGCGACAGCTGTTCTTCGACCAGGGCGGCGTGATTGCGGTAGAGATGCACATCTCCCCCAACCCAAACCAGTTCGCCCGGTTCCAGATCGCACTGCTGCGCCAGCAGGCGGATGAACAGCGCCGCACTCCACAGGTTGAACGGCAGGCCAAGCGCGACGTCGCAGCTGCGCTGATACAACAGGGCGGACAGCCGGTTCCCGCTGACGTGGAACTGGTAGCTCTTGTGGCAGGGCGGCAGCGCCATGGCGTCAAGCTCGGCGACGTTCCAGCCTTCGACGATATGGCGGCGGCTGCCGGGATTGCTGCGCAGGCTTTCGACCACCTGGGCGACCTGGTTGACCCCTTGTGTCCGCTTGCGGAACAATCCCGCCTCTGTTGGCTCGTAAACCGGCCAGTCGGTCCATTGCTTGCCATAGACCGGCCCGAGATCGCCCCATTGCCGAGCAAAAGCCTCATCCGCGACGATCCGCTGCGAGAACGCGGCGCGGGCGATATCCTCGCCCGTCTCGCGCCGGTAGCGGTCGAGCGGCCAGTCAGTCCAGATCTCCACGCCCTGGGCGCACAGGGGCCGGATATTGGTTTCGCCGGTGAGGAACCACAGGAACTCGCGCGTCGCCGTCTTCCAGTATACCCGCTTGGTGGTGAGCAGCGGCATTGCCCCATCCGCCAGATCGAAGCGCAGCTCGGCGCCGAATATCGAGCGGGTGCCGACCCCGGTACGGTCGATCCGCTCATCGCCCTCATCCCGGATGCGCCGCATCAAATCGAGGTATTGCCATTCCCAATGCCGCTCGGCGCGAGAATCGGAAAGGGACGCAGCGCTGGCCATCCGCATACCCTAGCCGTGCGATTGCCCGCTTGCCACCCCGCCTGTCGCTGACTATAGGCCCGCTCCTGCCTCACCCTCCAGAGCTTCTCGGGAGGGTGAACGATCGGTCGGGGAATAGCTCAGCCTGGTAGAGCACTGTCTTCGGGAGGCAGGGGCCGGAGGTTCGAATCCTCTTTCCCCGACCAACATTTCCGCCATATTTGGATACCCGCACGTACAGCGTGTGGCAGTTATGTGGTCGTAATGACACGCGAAGGGCCAAAGACAATCGACATTCCCGTCGCTGGAGACATACCCCGCATGGTCACTGTGCAAGCCCTCGAAGCCCTTTTTGTGGGCAACTCCGAATTCGAGGAAATCGAAAAGTCAGGAGACATGTTCTGCCCCTTTGAAGCCGTGGGGTCTGTGCACCAGGAAATTCGACATGCCTACTTTTTGAGATATTACCTTGATCCGAAGCGGCCCCATGGCTTCTGCTCGAACTGCCTACAGGCCGTATTGCGAGCGGCAGCCAATGCCCAGCGGCTGTCTAACGGTGAGGGGACTGATGGACAAATCACACCTCTCGATGTTCATTTGATGGCCCTCGACACAGCCCAAGTGAGGCGGGAATGGAGGAAAATCGATCTCATCGTAATCTTAAACGATGCGAAGCTGATCATTCCCATTGAGCTAAAGATCGATGCGATCGAACACAGAGAGGTGGCCTGGCAAAACTGGACAGTGGGCTAAGTGGATTTTCTGCCTGACGGCGGCGAAAGTGGCTGCATGACAGGAGA
>JAYVWX010000166.1:0-11398 GCA_043785715.1 Novosphingobium sp.
ATCACATGCAAATGCGCCGCCGCGCCGAACTGCCAGATCACCGCGCCGTCGCGGGCGAGCGCGGCGGCGCTGTGCAGCTGCATGACCTTGCCGGAGAAAAACCGCAGATGCGCCGCCGCTTCCACGCGACTGGCAGGCTTGTCGAACCGGCGGCCAGCGACGTCGACCAGCGAATCGCTGCCCAGCACCAGCCTGCCGGGCTGCTCGGCCGATACCGCCAGCGCTTTGGCGCAGGCGAGACCGGCGGCGATCTCGGGTGACGGCCGGCCAGCCAGCGCCGCCTCGAATCCGCGCTCGTCAAGATGGGCGGGCACGGCCGAGAAGGCGATCCCGGCCGCCTCCAGCATCGCCTTGCGCGAGGCGCTTTGCGAAGCCAGGATCAGCATATGGCAACACTCATATCGGTTTCACACCGGGCGCCGCGGGCTCGCCGGCAAGCCGCCGGTCGTTGAGCAAATTGATCACCGCCGCCGCGGTCTCCTCGATCGAGCGGCGGGTGACATCGATCACCGGCCAGCCGTTATCGGCGAAGATCCGCCGGGCGAACTGCACTTCGCGCGCGACCTTTTCGGTATCGACATAGGCCGTTACGGGCGCCTGGTTGAGCGACAGCAGGCGATTGCGCCGCACCTGGATCAACCGTTCCGGCGCGGTGGTAAGGCCGACCACCAGCGGTTGGCGCAGCCCGAACAGCGCGGGCGGCGGCGGGCTTTCGAGGACAATCGGGATATTCACGGTCTTGTAGCCGCGGTTGGCGAGATAGATCGAGGTCGGCGTCTTGGAGGTGCGCGAAACGCCGGCCAGGACGATATCGGCCTCCTCCCAGTCCTCCCAGCCGACGCCGTCGTCATGGGCGATGGTGAACTGAATTGCTTCCACCCGGGCGAAATAGGCCGCGTCCATCGCATGCTGGCGGCCCGGGCGCGCCTTGGCCTGCTGGCTGAGCAGGTCCTCCAGCGCAGCACTTACGGCATCCAGCGCCGCGATTGCCGACAGGCCCAGCGCCCGGCAGCGCTCCTCCAGCTTGTTGCGCGTTTCCGGATTGACCACGGTGAACAGCACCAGGCCCGGATTGGCGGCGATATCGGCGAGAATTCGCTCGAGATGTTGTTGCGATCGCACCATCGGCCAGAAATGGCGCGTGACATCGCTGTCGTCGAATTGCGCCAGCGCCGCCTTGGCAATCATCTCCAGCGTCTCGCCGGTGGAGTCCGAGAGGAGATGGAGATGGAACCGGGGCATTGGATGATCGTAATATACCAGCATGGCCTGTGGACAGAGCCGCGCATAAACCACGGGAGAATTGCGCTGACAACTTTGGCGGCAGATTAGCTCCCCGCTAACAGCACGGGGGCGGCATGCTTGTCGACATGGGCATGGGCTATCCCACAGGCTGGGGATAGCGGGGATAGACTCTGCTTGACGCCAATCCGTCACGATTCGGGCTAGCCCGGTCCCTGTTCAGCCGGGGACAATTCAGGCAAGGCGCGCTTGTTCCCGCTATCCACAGACCAACTACAGTCATCATCCTTATATAAATCTCTTATTTTTTAGTAAGAAAGAGCCCGATGCCCGGTTTGCTGCTCGATACGTTGCGCGGGATCAATGCTGCCGAGCGGCCGATCTGGCTGATGCGCCAGGCTGGTCGCTACCTTCCCGAATATCGCGAACTCCGGTCCGAAAAGGGCGGATTTCTGCCGCTGGTTTACGATAGCGAAGCCGCGGCGGAGATTACCTTGCAGCCGATCCGCCGCTTCGGATTCGACGGCGCGATCCTGTTTTCGGACATCCTCATCGTCCCGCATGCGATGGGACAGGACCTCCAGTTCCTCGCCGGCGAGGGACCGCAGCTCAGCCCCCGGCTGGTCGATACCGCGCTGTCGAGCCTGGAAGCCGTCCCACAACGCCTTGCGCCGATCTATGAGACGGTTGCCAGGGTCAAGGCAGGCCTGGGTAGCGCATGCACCCTGCTAGGCTTTGCAGGCAGCCCCTGGACCGTCGCCACCTATATGGTTGCGGGCGAAGGCAGCCGTGACCAGCACGAGACCCGCGCGCTCGCCTACCGCGATCCGGCCGCCTTCCAGGCGATCATCGATGCGATTGTCGCGGTGACGGTCGATTACCTTGTCGGCCAGGCGCAGGCAGGCGCGGAGGCGGTGCAATTGTTCGACAGCTGGGCAGGCAGTCTAGCCCCGGCCGAATTCGATCGCTGGGTGATTGCCCCCACCGCCGCCATCATCGCCGCGCTGCGGGTTCGTGCGCCCGGTTTGCCGATCATCGGCTTTCCCAAAGGCGCCGGCGAGAAATTGCCGGCCTATGCGGCTGAGACCGGGGTTGACGCCATCGGTCTGGATGAAACCATCGATCCCGTCTGGGCGGCGCGGGCGCTGCCGCCGGGCATGCCGGTGCAGGGCAATCTCGATCCGCTGCTGTTGCTGGCGGGCGGCGCGGAACTCGAGCGGCAGGCGAGGTTGATCCTCGATTGCTTCGCCGACCGGCCGCATGTGTTCAACCTGGGGCATGGCATCGGTCAGCATACGCCGGTCGAGCATGTCGAACAGCTGCTCGGCATCGTCCGGGGCTGGCGCAGGTGACGGCGGCGGCGCCTGCGGCTATGGCCTGACCCGACAGGTTCGGGCGCATTTTTCATGGAACAGGTTCTTGCGATGATTTATCTTTGGCTCAAGGCCGGCCATATCATTTTCGTGATCTTCTGGATGGCCGGGCTGTTCATGCTGCCGCGCTATTTCATCTATCACCAGGAAGCCGCACCGGGTTCAGCCGAGAACGCATTATGGATCGAGCGGGAGCGCAAGCTGCTCAAGATCATCCTGTGGCCTTCGCTGGCCGTGGTCTGGCTACTCGGCCTGATGCTGGCGGTGACCAGCGGCGCTTTTTCGCAGGGCTGGTTCCACGCCAAGCTGGCGCTGGTGTTGATGCTGACTGCCTATCACTTCTGGCTGGCCGGTTATGGCGCGAAACTGGCCCGGGGCGAGCGGCAACTTAGCGGCAAAAATCTGCGCCTGCTCAACGAAGTTCCCGGCATCGCCGCAGCTATCATCGTCATTCTGGTCGTGGTCGGCCCCCAATTCTGATCGCGCGCCTGCTGCGTTGACGCCGCGCGCGCTTGCGCCTATTCGCCAACGCCTCGTCGGCCTAAGACCGCCTTCATCGCGGCACGATCTGCTTTCCCCAAGCCCCAGGATCGACCGGCCATTCCCAGACTTCATCCGGAATCTTAAAACCCATGCATCTTAAAGAACTGAAGAAGAAGACCTCGGCCGAGCTGGTCGAAATGGCCGAAGAGCTGGGTGTCGAAGGCGCCTCGACCCTGCGCCGCCAGGACATCATGTTCGCCATCCTCAAGGAAGTGGCGGAGGACGGCGAGGAGATCATGGGGCTCGGCACGATCGAAGTGCTGACCGATGGCTTCGGCTTCCTGCGCAGCCCGGAGGCGAATTACCTCGCCGGCCCCGATGACATCTATGTCTCGCCCAACCAGGTCCGCAAATGGGGCCTGCGCACCGGCGATACGGTCGAGGGTGAAATCCGCGCACCGCGCGATGGCGAGCGCTATTTCGCGATCAACAAGCTGACATCGGTCAATTTCGACGATCCCGAAGCCGTGCGCCACCGGGTCAATTTCGACAATCTCACGCCGCTCTATCCCGACGAAAAACTCAATCTCGATACGTCGGACCCGACCGTCAAGGACAAGTCCGCCCGGGTGATCGACATCATCTCGCCGCAGGGCAAGGGCCAGCGCGCGCTGATCGTCGCGCCGCCGCGCACCGGCAAGACCGTGCTGCTGCAGAATATCGCCAAGGCAATCACCGACAATCATCCGGAAGTGTTTCTGCTGGTCCTGCTGGTCGATGAGCGGCCCGAGGAAGTCACCGACATGCAGCGCTCGGTCAAGGGTGAGGTGATCGCCTCGACCTTCGACGAGCCGGCTAGCCGCCATGTCCAGGTGGCCGAAATGGTGATCGAAAAGGCCAAGCGGCTGGTCGAACACAAGCGCGATGTCGTCATCCTGCTCGATTCGATTACCCGCCTCGGCCGTGCCTACAACACCGTTGTGCCGAGTTCGGGCAAGGTCCTGACCGGCGGCGTCGATGCCAATGCGCTGCAACGCCCGAAACGGTTTTTCGGTGCCGCCCGCAACATCGAGGAAGGCGGTTCGCTGTCGATCATCGCCACCGCCCTGATCGATACCGGCAGCCGTATGGACGAAGTTATTTTCGAGGAGTTCAAGGGCACCGGCAACTCCGAAATCGTGCTCGACCGCAAGGTCTCGGACAAGCGCATCTTCCCCGCGCTCGATGTCGGCAAGTCCGGCACCCGCAAGGAGGAACTGCTTGTCGAGAAGGACAAGCTCTCCAAGATGTGGGTTCTGCGCCGTATCCTCATGCAGATGGGCACGATCGACGCGATGGAATTCCTGCTCGACAAGATGAAGGATTCCAAAACCAACGAAGATTTCTTCGCGACAATGAACCAATAAGCGGAGCTAGCGCCCAAGTGACCGATCTTTTCGTACTGGCCGCAGCGGCGGCGAACTCGCTGGGCGGCCCTGTGGAAATCTGGGCTGCGATCGTCAAGGACTTCTCGAATATCACCGAGCCGGCAGCTTTCGCCGCCTTTCTGCAAGTGCTGATGATCGATCTGGTGCTCGCGGGCGATAATGCCATTGTCGTTGGCGCGCTCGCGGCGGGATTGCCACCGGCTGAGCGCAAGAAGGTTATCCTGATCGGTGTGCTGGCGGCGCTGGTGCTGCGTATTGTTTTCGCGTTGATGGTTACTTGGCTGCTCGGAATCGTAGGATTGGTGCTGGCAGGCGGATTGCTGCTGCTATGGGTCGCCTGGCGGATGTACCGCGATATCAAAGGCCATGGACTCGGCGAATCGGCGGGGTCTGAAGAGGTCGTGGGCGATGAGCATTCGGGCATGAAGCCCGCCAAGAGCTTCGCCGGCGCCGCTTGGGGCGTGGCTGTTGCGGACGTCTCGATGAGCCTCGACAATGTCCTCGCGGTCGCCGGCGCCGCGCGCGATCACCCCGGCATCATGATCGTCGGCCTGATCGTCGCCGTTGCGCTGATGGGCATTGCCGCCAACGTCATCGCCCAATATATCGAGCGCTACCGCTGGATAGGCTGGGTTGGTCTTGTCGTAATCCTCTACGTCGCACTCAAGATGATCTGGGACGGCTGGCACGAGGTACAGCCGTTCGTCCTGGCGATGGCGGGGTAGTTATCCAGCGGCGCCAATGGCCGCGGATAACCCGCGCCGGTTGCCGTTACCCCACATGTTTGGCGAAAAACTCCGCCGTCCGCTTATCCGCAAGTGCCGCCCCCGCCTCGTTCCGCCGGGCGCCGAAGCTGTCCGCGAAGCCGTGGTCCAGACCGTCGTAGTCGAAGATCGTCACATGCGAATTATCGTCAAGCCCCTCGTGCATGGCCAGCTGCGCGGGCGGGGGGACGAAGCCGTCGGCGGTCGGGACATGCAGCAGCAGCGGCTTGGCGATGGCGCGCGATTCGTTCAGCATGGTGTCGATGCCGACCCCGTAATAGCCGACCGAGGCGTCGATATCGGTGCGGGTCGCGGTGAGATAGGCGACCCGGCCGCCCATGCAGTAGCCGACCAAACCGACCTTGGCGACGCCCTGTTCACGCCTGATCCAGTGGATCGTCGCCTCGACATCGCGGATCCCGAGGTCGAAATCGTGCTTCATCATATAGGCGACGCCCTGCTGGAATTCCTCCGGGTCGTCGGGGTTGAGGTCCACCCCGGTCTTCTGCCGCCAGAACACATCGGGAGCCACGGCGAGATAGCCTTGCTCGGCCCAGTCGTCGCATTTCTTGCGAATGCCGGGGTTCACCCCGAAGATTTCCTGGATGACGATGATCGCGCCGCGCGGTGTGCCGCTGGGCTTGACCAGATAAGCCGGGAAAGTGCCGGTGCCGTCGAGCGTCGGGATTTGGGCGTCGGTTGTCATCAAGGAATCTCCGCAAATTCTGGTCGGCCAATTAGGCGGCCTTGGTGGACTTTGCCAAGGGCCTGTGCAACCCTTGCGGTGAAGTGCGGAACTGGAGGTTGGCGATGAAAGTGAATGTCGAGATCGACTGCACGCCGGATGAGGCGCGCCGATTGATGGGACTGCCGGATGTTACCAAGGTGCACGAAGCCTATATCGATGCGGCCGCCAAGGCGATGCAGGGCGCTGGCAGTCTTGACCAGCTGCAAGACTATGCACGTCAGCTCGCCCCGATGGGCCAGATGGGGATGAAGCTGTTCCAGCAATTCCTCGAAGGCGGGGCGAACCTTGCTGGCGGGACCAAGGGCAAGAAGGGCGAGTAGCGCCTTCTCAAGCCAGGCCCAAGCTGCTGGCGCTCCCCACAATGAGCGATACGATTTTCGCCCTGTCCAGCGGCGCCCCTCCGGCGGCGATTGCCGTCGTGCGGATCAGCGGGCCGGACGCAGGCGCGGCCTTGCGGGCATTGACCGGCAAGGCCCTGACGCCGCGCCGGGCCAGCTATGTCCGGCTGCGCGATGGGCGCGGCGACACGCTTGATCGGGCGCTGGCGCTGTGGCTGCCGGGGCCGGGTACGGCAACGGGCGAGGATATCGCCGAGCTCCACTGCCACGGCGGCCGTGCGGTGATCGCCGGGGTGGAGGCGGCACTGGCGGCGATGCCGCAGTTGCGCCGCGCAACTTCCGGAGAATTCACCCGGCGCGCCTTCGCCAACGGGTGTATCGATCTCGCGGAGGCTGAGGGCCTGGCCGATCTGCTGACCGCCGAAACCGAACTGCAGCGCCGCAGCGCCATGGCGATGGCCGGCGGCGCCTTCAGCCGCATCGTCGAAGCGTGGCGCGAGGAACTGCTGGCGGCATCGGCATCGATCGAGGCGGTGCTCGATTTCGCCGACGAGGACGATGCCGCCATCCTGCCTGGCGATTTCACGTCGCGTCTCGGGAATTTGAGCGCGGAACTTGCAGCCTGGCTCGCCCGTCCGCGCGCCGAAGCCCTGCGCGAAGGATTCAGGGTTGTGCTCGCTGGCCCGCCGAATTCGGGAAAAAGCACACTTTTCAATGCCTTGGTGGAGGCCGATGCGGCGATAACCGCGCCCATTGCCGGGACCACGCGTGACGTCTTGACGCATCCGGTGGCGCTCGCAGGGGTGCCATTTCGCTTCGTCGATACGGCGGGACTGCGCGAACTGGCGGGCGATTCGATCGAGGCGATGGGGGTCGAGCGGGCGCATGCGGCAATCGGCGATGCCGACCTGGTCCTGTGGCTTGGCCCGGAAAGCGGGGGACCGGACGGGGCCTGGGAGATTGAGCCGCAAGCCGACCGGCCTGGCCACCCCGCTAAGCGCGCGCCTCGGCACCGGGTTTCAGCGGTCACCGGCGAGGGGCTCGACGCTCTGCGGCGCGATCTCGTGGTTGCGGCCCGTGCGGCGCTGCCCAAGCCTGGCGACGGGGCGCTCAATGCAAGGCAGCACCGGTTGCTGGCGGAGGCGGAGGTGGCGCTGGCGAGTGCTGCGTTCCAATCCGATCCGCTGCTCTGTGCGGAAAACCTGCGCCTGGCCCGCGCCGCCTTCGATGGCCTGCTCGGCCGCACGGCAACCGAGGATATGCTCGACGCATTGTTTGGCCGGTTTTGCATCGGCAAATAATGTTCCACGTGGAACAGCTGCGCTTTGACGCAATTGCGCCGCTGCGGTAAGGGCGCCGTCGATGCAGCGCTACGATATCATTGTCATCGGCGGCGGGCACGCCGGCTGTGAAGCGGCCGCGGTGGCAGCCCGCATCGGTGCGCGCGTCGCGTTGGTCAGCTTCGATCTGGCGGCAGTGGGGGCGATGAGCTGCAACCCGGCGATTGGCGGGCTGGGCAAGGGGCATCTGGTCCGCGAGGTCGATGCCTTCGACGGACTGATCGCGCGCGCCGCCGACGCTGCGGCCATCCACTACCGGATGCTCAACCGTTCCAAGGGCAGCGCCGTTCACGGCCCGCGCGTGCAGGCCGATCGCAAGCTGTTCCGGTTGGCGATTCATCGGCTGCTGGCTGAGCAGGGCGATCTGACTCTGGTTCAAGGCGAAGCGGCGGGACTGACCCTGGCAGGCGGGCGGGTGAGCGGTTTGACCCTGGCCGATGGGACGCTGCTGGCGGCGCCCGCAGTAGTGCTATGCACCGGGACGTTTCTGGGCGGCACGATGTTTCGCGGCGAGGAGCGGATGACAGGGGGGCGGATCGGCGAGGCCTCGGCCCGGTTGCTCGCCAGCCAGTTGCGCGAGGCGAAACTGCCCATGGCGCGGCTCAAGACCGGCACGCCGCCGCGGCTCGACGGCCGCACGATCGACTGGTCGCGGCTCACCGAGCAGCCATCGGATGCTGAGCCATGGCGCATGTCGGCGATGTCGCGGCGCCGGGTAAATCCGCAGATATTCTGCGCGATCACCCGTACCAATCCCTGCAGCCACGATGTCATTCGCGCCAATTTGCACCGCTCCCCGCTGTTTTCCGGCGCGATCGGCGCGCTCGGGCCGCGCTATTGCCCGTCGATCGAGGACAAGATCCACCGCTTCGCCGACCGCGATTCGCATCAGGTTTTTCTCGAACCCGAAGGGCTGGACACGCATCTGGTCTATCCCAACGGCGTCAGCACTTCGCTGCCGGCCGATGTCCAACTCGCCATGCTCCGGACCATGGACGGACTTGCGCAGGTGGAGATGGCGGTGCCGGGCTATGCGGTCGAATACGATCACATCGATCCGCGCGCGCTGCGCCCCACGCTCGAACTCCGTGCAATTCCCGGGCTCTATTGCGCCGGCCAGATCAACGGCACCACCGGCTATGAGGAAGCTGCGGCCCAGGGCCTGGTTGCCGGAATGCATGCGGCGTCCACAGTGCTGGGGCGTGAGCCTGCGCCGCTCGACCGGGCCAACAGCTATCTTGCGGTCATGATCGACGATTTGACGCTGCACGGTGTCTCCGAGCCCTACCGCATGCTCACCGCGCGTGCCGAATACCGCCTGCGCCTGCGCGCCAACAACGCCTCGACCCGGTTGACCCCGCTGGCGATCGCGGTGGGATGTGTCGGTGCGGTGCGGCGTGATTGGTTCGTTCGGCGCGAGGCGGCGCGGGAAGTGCTGGAGGCTGAGCTTGTGCAAGAGGTGGGCGCGCATGACCTCGCCGCGGCCGGGTTGCCGGTGCGCGGCGACGCCGGGAAATTGTCCTTGCGCGAATGGTTGCGTTTTGGCGGGGTAGAACTTGACGGACTAGCGCCGTGGATCGCCGGCCATGCCCTGCTCGACGGGGAATTAGCGGCGGAAGTGGCCGAGGATGCCGCCTATGCACCATATCTTGCCCGGCAGGACAGCGAGCTGCGGGAACTGCGCGCGAGTGATGCGGTGCCGCTCGGCGATGACTTTCCCTATGCGGCGGTCTCCGGCCTCTCGCGCGAGATGGTCGAGCGGCTGAGCCGGGCACTGCCATCGTCACTGGCGGCAGCGGGCAGAGTTCCCGGTATCACGCCGGCGGCACTGGCAGTCTTGCTGGTGCACGCGCGGCGGCAGGCGGCGTGATTACCAGTGAAGCCGGGGCGAGGGACTGGTTGCGGACCTTGCCGGAATGCGATGATGCGGCGATGGCGCGGTTGGAACGGCTGGCAGCGTTGCTCAATACAGAGAACGAGCGGCAGAACCTCGTATCGTCAGCCAGCCTGATGGAAGTGTGGCAAAGGCATATTGCCGACAGCGCCCAGCTTTTAAACTTTGTTCCACGTGAAACAGGTTCACCCTGGCTCGACCTAGGAACGGGCGCGGGATTCCCCGGTTTGGTAATAGCCGCGCTCCGGCCTGAATGTGCGGTGATTATGGTCGAGTCGCGCGCCCTCCGGTCCGATTGGCTGGAGCGCGCTTCAGCGGAGCTGGCGCTGGACAATGCAGTTATCGTGCGCGCTCCCATCGAGCAGTTCGAGGCGCGAGCAATGGGCGTCATATCGGCGCGCGCCTTTGCTCCGCTCGACCGCTTGCTGAAACTATCGGCGCGATTTTCCACAGCCGACACGGCGTGGCTGTTGCCGAAAGGCCGTTCCGCGCGCCAAGAGTTGCAAACGCTCCACGGCTGGAATCATCTGTTCCACGTGGAACAATCGCTGACCGACACGGATGCTGGCATCATTGTCGGCCAGCTTCTTGGCAGAAAAAGGCGCACGCCGTGATCCGCATTGCCATTGCCAATCAGAAAGGCGGCGTGGGCAAGACCACCACGGCGATCAATCTCGCCACCGCATTGGCCGCGACCGGCTGGAAAGTGCTGCTGATCGACCTTGATCCGCAAGGTAATGCCTCGACCGGGATCGGCATTGCCGCCAGGGACCGCCAAAGCTCCACCTATGAATTGCTGATTGACCAGGCGCCGCTGCGCAGCTGTGTGCAGTCAACCAAAATTCCTGGCCTCGACATTGTACCCGCTACGGTCGATCTGTCCGGGGCGGAGGTGGAGCTGGTCTCCGTCGACGACCGCACGGGCCGTCTGACCCGCGCGCTGGCCGGTGAGGTGGCTTACGATATCTGCATGATCGATTGCCCCCCCTCGCTTGGCCTGTTGACGCTCAACGCGCTGGCAGCGGCCGATACGCTGCTGGTGCCGCTGCAATGCGAATTTTTCGCGCTCGAGGGCCTCAGCCATTTGTTGCAGACGGTCGAGCGGGTGCAGCAGCGCTTCAATCCCGATCTCGGCATCGTTGGTATTGCGCTCACCATGTACGATCGCCGCAACCGCTTGACCGAACAGGTTTCCGCAGATGTGCGCTCATGCCTCGGCGAACTGGTTTTCCAGGCGACGATCCCGCGCAATGTTCGCCTGTCCGAAGCTCCCAGCCATGGCCTCCCTGCGCTGATCTACGATCACGCCTGTGCCGGCAGCAAGGCCTATATGGCGCTGGCCCGCGAGTTGATGGCGCGATTGCCGGAAAGAAGGAAAGCCGCATGAGCGATGCAACCATAATTTCCATGACCGCAGCCGCGGCAGCCGGGCCCGTGGTCAAGCGCAAGCCGCTGGCGCTGGGGCGCGGCCTCGGCGCCTTGATGGGCGAAGTCCGCCGCGAGGAACCGTTGGTCGTACCGGCTAGCACCGAGCCGGGAACCGCCAAAGCGGCCGGACTGGCGATGCTGAGCGTTGCCGCAATCGAGCCGCACCCAAGCCAGCCGCGCCGCCACTTTGACGACGCCGCGCTCGATGAGCTGGCGGCTTCGATCGCGGCGCGCGGGGTGATCCAGCCGATCATTGTCCGGCCGTTGGGGGAGGGCCGCTATCAGCTGGTCGCCGGTGAGCGCCGCTGGCGTGCGGCGCAGCGCGCACAACTCCATGAAATACCAGCTTTAATTCGCGACC
>JAYVWX010000167.1:0-2869 GCA_043785715.1 Novosphingobium sp.
CGATAAATGCGCTGAAGGCGCTGAAGCTGCGCCAGTCTCGTTTTGTTTGCGGCTTGAAGAAGCTGAAGGCGAAGATGATGAAGATCGCCGCATTGACGAGCGCCAGTCCCCAGAGCCCATAAGCGGGTGCGTCATTATGGTTCATTTCTGATCTCCCCCACCATGGCCGCGCCCGCCGTGCATGAAGAAGTGCATGACCAGGCATAGCAGCAAGAATGGTAATACGCCGAGGAGATGGGCGCGGTGTTCGGTGAACAGCAAGTAGCCCCCAATCAAGAGGAAGCCGATCAGAACAATGTTCGATCGCCAGAGTGGTACGCCCCTTCGTTTCTCTGAATGATCATGCATGACTGCTGTGCTCCTTCGTTGATGTGTTCGCTGCCAGGTCAACGTTGATCGCCAGCTCGGAGATCGTGGTTGCTAGCGTTTCCGCGAGACTGATCGCGTTGCTCGGATGTGGCACCGCGTCGGTGCTTACAATCCGCGAGGCTTTCCTGCTGAGTGTGGCGTAGGCATCGCCGGCAAATAGCGGGTGAATGACTGCGCAGACGGGGCTGGCCATCCCTGCCCCCCGGAGGCGCTCAGCGGCCTCCATCATGGTCCTGCCGGAGGATACGATATCGTCGAGCAGTACCGGCTGCCGGCCCGCAAAGCGGGTCATGTCTGGCAGGTCGATACGAACGCTGCGGTCACCAAGACGATGCTTCGCCAGGACCACGTGGGGCGCTCCTATGCCGACCGCAACTTCCGACACCCACTGCTCGCTTTCAGAATCAGGGCCGATGAGCAGGGGATGCGCGACATTGGCAGCGATCCATGCGCCGAGCAGCGGGGCCGCGTGAACGACAGCCGTAGGAATGGAGTAGATTTCTCCGAGCGAAGCATAACGATGCAGATGGGGATCGACCGTGACGAGCCAGTCGAAAGCTGCCGAGAGCACCCGGGCAAAGCTGCGCGACGTTATCGCTTCGCCTGGCACAAAGCGCCGGTCCTGGCGCATATAGGCAAGATAGGGTGCCACCAGGCCGACTTTGGCTGCGCCCAGATCGCGAGCGGCGTCAGCTGCGAATATGAGCGATGCAAGCTTAGGATCAGGATCTGCAAGGGTGCAGTTCAGCGCCACATGCCTCCCGTCCAGATCCGGAGGCAACCGCAGATAGCTCTCGCCATCTGGGAAGTGACGAGTCTCAATTACCGCGTGTTCGGACCCCAGCGCAGTAGCCAGCCGCTGCCCGAACGCCTCGCCATCCGGCAGCGACAGGATGATCGGTCCGCCCATCACTCTGTCACCGTGAAAATGGCGCTATCCACTGCGGTAAAGGCCAGCGCATATTCGAGCTCGCCGCGGCTTTCCGCGTGAACCGTGCAGAGTGGTGCGCCCAGCTCGACCGTGTCACCGAGCCGGACATGCATCTCCAGGCCCGCCGCCTTGGCCGCCGGTGCTCCAGCAAGTTTCGCGATCTTGGCGAGCTTGCGATTGTCCATAGCTTGGATCGCACCGGCCCGGGCAGCCGTCAGTGTTTGCCGGTGGCTCGAAACCGGAGGCACCCGCATACCACCCTGAGCTTCGCAAATTCGCTGGAATTTGGCCCAGGCTTTGCCACTCGCGAGGGTCTCCGCCGCAAGCGTCTCTCCCTGACCCTCGGCGACCCGTCCTCCCAGTTCCAGAATGGCCCCCGCCAATTGGACTGCCCGGTGGCGCAGATCCTCCGGACCATCCTTGTCCTGCAGCACAGCCAGCACATCGCGAGCCTCAAGTGCTGGCCCGATGCCCCTGCCAATGGGTTCGAGCCCGGGGCCTTCCATGATACGGGTTCGAAGACCGAATGCCGTTGCGACTGACATCAGCGCTTCTGACAATCGGCTCGAAGCTTCGGCGGTTCGAACTTTGGCCGTAGGCCCGATCGGCATGTCTATAACAAGACGGGTCGCTCCCGCCGCAATCTTCTTCGACAGAACCGATGCGACCAACTGGCCCACCGCATCCAGATCCAGTACCCTCTCTACGCCGATGATGATGTCGTCTGCCGGGCTCAGGCGAACCGAGCCGCCCCATACCACGCAGCCGCTCTCCTGCTCGACCACCCGGCGGATTGCCGCGAGGTTGAGGTCGACGGGCGCCAGAGTTTCCATCGTGTCGGCGGTGCCAGCCGGCGAGGTAATCGCGCGCGACGAGGTCTTGGGCATGAGCAGGTCGTTGGCGGCGACGATCGCCACCACGATCGGCGTCGTCCGATTACCTGGAAGACCGCCAACGCTATGTTTGTCGACGACCAGGTCAGACCCCCAGGACAAGCGATCGCCAACATCGACCATCGCCGTGGTTAGCCCCATCATCTCGTCATGATCGAGTGGGAAGGCCGAACAGGCCGTGACGAAGGAGGCCAGGTGGACATCGTTGTACCGGCCCGCCACGATGTCCGTGACGATTGAGCGAAATGCGCCCAGATCGAGCCGATTGCCATATACCCGGCTCCGCAACGCACCCAGCGATGCAACTGGTGGCGGGTGACGCACGGTCACCAGATCTCTCGGCTTGACGCCCAGCTGGGCCCAGGCGTTCTCTGACAGGCCGATTTCATCTACGGCCAGCAGATCGTCCGACGTGCGGAAGATGTTGGCGACGATTTCACCGCCGTCAGCCGTCACCAGCAGCTCGGATCGCGCGGTAAGGCCTTCTGACCGGCAGACGTAACAGTCCTCCCGCATGAAGACGCTAGGCTCATGCTGCGGGGTGATGATCCCCATCCGCCGGGCCATCAAGCGGTGAGGCGAGTTTTCGCCGGAATGCATGATGGACGAAGGCGGGCCGCTGGTCATGTCAGTGCCACTAGCTCGCCCTGGACCGGAATTTTGCATTGCCAGCCCA
>JAYVWX010000168.1:0-16838 GCA_043785715.1 Novosphingobium sp.
CTGAAGGGCGCATGAGCGGCTGGATGCTTTCAGTGCTGCCGGTTATTACCATCCTCAGCATGTTTGCGGTCAATCCCGCCTTCTACCTCGACGTCGCGACCGACCCGATGTTCATCTATGGGTTCACCGGGCTGGTCGTGCTTTATATCATCGGCGTGATCACAATTCGCCGCATGGTCGATTTAAAGGTGTAACGATGCTTGACCTGGTCGCCTCCACGCCGTCGGTTCGCTTCGCAGTGCTCATCGCAGTGTTTGCGGTAGTCGCGGCGATGGCTTGGATCGGCTTGAATGTCGCCGGCAAGCGTATGGCGGTCCGAACGGAATTGCGCGGCATCGCTGGCCCTGGCGGCCTCGGCATGTCAACCCAGTCGCTGACCGGGCAGAAAGATACAGCCTGGATCAGGCTGGTCGACCGGATCGAACGCGCCGGGCTCGACCTTGCCGACACCAAGAGTAACGTGCTCAAGGAAAAGTTGCTTGCCGCCGGATTTGAGTCCCCCGCAGCGCCCCGGCTATATACATTGCTTCGGCTTGTCCTGGTGATCTTACTACCTTCGGCTTTTGTCCTGCTGACACTGTGGAGCGGAAAAGAACTTTCGTTTATCAAACTGTATATTTTCGGTTCAATCGCTGCGGTTTTCGGACTGTATGCGCCGGCATTGTTCATCAGGGCGAAAACGGATCGCCGCCGCGAAACGATAGTTCACCAATTTCCCGATTGCCTCGATCTGATGCTGGTCTGTGTCGAGGCCGGCCTCGGCCTTGAAGCAGCCCTGGACCGGGTCGCGCGCGAAATGATCACATCGCATTGCCTGGTTGCGCAAATGCTCGCAACCGCCACGATGCGCCTGCGCGCCGGAGCGAGCCGTGAGGAGGCGCTGCGCAAACTTGCCGGCGATGCCGGGGTCGATGAAGTCCGATCCTTTTGCACGCTTCTCATTCAGTCCGACAAATTGGGCACCAGCATCGCGACGACGCTGCGTATCTACGCTGCGGAAATGCGTGAGCGCCGGCGGATGCGGGCGGAGGAAAAGGCCCATCGCTTGCCAGTTCTCATTTCGATCCCATTGGTCGCATGCATGTTGCCGGTTATGATTGGGACATTGATGCTGCCGGCCGCGGTGCGCGTCGTAAGAGTTTTGATTCCAGCAATGGCAGGGGGATAAAATGGGCATTAGCATGAAAACAATCGCGCTACTTGCGGCACTCGGTCTGGCACTGCCGGGCTGCAGTTCGATTTTTGGCAGCAAGGCGTTGGTCGGCGCTTCATCCAGCGCAGCTGTCGCCAAGCCGAGCCAGGCATTAAACACCGCAGCGACCGAACTTGGTCGCCGGCTTCTCGAAGCAGGCAACAATGGCCAGGCAATCGAAGCCTTTCAGGTCGCCATCGCAAATCAGGAACCAGTTGCGCCGGCGTTCAACGGCTTGGGGGTGGCTTTTGCGCGGCTTGGCCGTTTCGAACTGGCGCAACGCTATTTCGAACGCGCTGCGGCGATTGCACCGAACGATGCGCGCTTTCAGAACAATCTCGCCCGTCTGACACGCTCGCCGGCATTTGCCATGCGCCATCAGGGTGACATCGCTGCCGGGTTTGTAACCACCGCTGCCGCCGATCCGGTCGTCAAGGCTGCTATGCGGCGGGCCGAAGCGCCGACAGCGGTGCTGGGAAAATTGCAGCGTCAAGGCCGCGGTCAGGTTTTTATCCAGACTGTGCACCCCATGACGGCGCCAGTCCGGACCGCCGCTGCTGCCGTCGACAGCCGGTTCAGGCCTCTGCTTCGGAATCATATAGCTTCGGTGGGTACGCCCCCGAATGCCACTGCCTCCCCGGGGTCGGCCGAAGCGATCGCGCGGGTCGTCAACTTCAGGCCGACGGTCCGGTTCGCCTTGCCACCGGCCAGGAACTGACAATATGATCCCAAGTCTGCCGCAGCCGCCTCGCTGTTGGTGCCGATGGAGTTGACCCGAACGTTATTTGCCGCGCTGCTCGTTGCGGGCTGCATTCTCGGGGCCGGCATGGATATTGTGGCAAGACGTATTCCGAATGGACTTTGCCTGGCGCTGTTGATCGCAGGACTTGGCTATGCCGCCTGGTTTGGCTCGTGGAGCGCGCTACTGTCACATGCTGGTTTCGCGGCGATCGCACTGGCGGTTGGCGCCGGTTTGTTCGGCTTGCGGTGGATCGGTGCCGGGGACGCCAAGTTTTTCGCCGGCGGTGCGGCCTGGTTCAGTTTTGAGCAGGCGCCGCTGGTGCTTATGGCTGTGTCAGGCGCCGGGCTGGGCTTGTTATTGGTCTGGTTTGTGTATCGCCGTATCAGGGGCCGCAAAATTTCGCGGCGAGACTCGTCTCCGCATGATCAGTTGCCCTATGGCATCGCAGTCGCACTGGGCGTGCTGGCGGCCTTCGCGCAGCTGGCTTGAACCGACTACATCGCCAATCGACCAGGCTGAAATAAGCCTATCCCACGCAGTAACTCATTGAATTTATGGTTATCCTTACGGGAATCGAACCCGCATTTTAGCCATGAGAGGGCCGCGTCCTACTGCTAGACGGAGGAGCTTCACCGCCCGCCCTTATCGATATGACCGGCGGCGGGCCGTTCCGCCTGAAACCCGGCGAGTGGACCAACGCCGCACCGGCAACCTGGTCTCAGGATCGGCCAACCCGATGACGGCCCGTTGTTAGCCTTCTAAATTCATAGAATGCGGGCTATTCGGCCATTTTTAGGGACATACTGGCGGCCCATCCGCGCCATTCGTCCAAAAAGGCGGGCGCTTTGGCTTGGCGAAACACTGGCAACCTGCTTCGCGATTACCATATTGACACGGGATGGCGACCCCGGCGTGGCAAACGGCTCCGGCCTCTCGAAGCAGTGGAATATCGGAAATTGGCACAAGGGAACACTGGCGAACTTCCGGCGTTATCCGAGTAGGGCACAGTCTGTCCAAGGGCGGGACAACTTCCGCTCGTCGCGTTCGAAGGAGAAGTTCCGTGAAAAGATCTGTTCTCATGCTTTTGGCCGCAGTCTCACTGCCGCTGGGCGCTTGCAACACTATGAGAGGTGACGGCACTCTCGCCAGTGCCGGAACTGGTGCCGCCATCGGCGCTGCCGGCGGTGCCGGCGTGGCTGCTATTGCCGGCGGCGACCTGCTGACTGGCGCGGTGATCGGCGCTGCGGTCGGCGGTATTGCCGGGGCCGTCTGGAATGACCGTAACAATGACGGCCGCGCCGATGGCTATGTCCGTGAAGGCCAGTATTACGAAGGTGCACCGGCCGGTTATGATCCGAACTACCAGTCGTCCGCTGCTCCGCGCGACTGCCGCTCGGTCGGCAAAACGGCCGTGACCGGCGCGGGCCTCGGCGCTGCTGCCGGCGCGGGCCTCGGCCTGCTTTCCGGCGGGGTGAGCGTGCTGGGCGGGGCCTTGGTGGGCGCGGCGGTCGGCGGGATTGCCGGCGCGGTCTGGGCCGACTCCAACAATGATGGCTGCGCTGACGGGTATGTCCGCGAAGGCCGCTACTACGAAGGCGAGCCAATGGTTCAACCGATGCCGGCGAGCTATCGCTCAGGCGAGCGCGGTTGACGATGATGAGCAGCACTGTCCCTGCCGTTTATGCCGACAAACACCGGCGACGGGTTCGGTCGCTGCTGCTCGCGCTAGCGTGGGGGGCGCTGACTCCGGTCGGCGCCGCCCCGCTACTTGCACAATCCTATGAGAATTACGATCCGGGTTATATCTTGCGGGCCGAAATCGCGCGAACCGCTGAGACTGACCTGCAACCGTTTTATGCCGCTCGCGGCAATCGTCCGATGTGGATCAGCGAGGATGGCCGAATCTCGCACGCTGCGGAGATCCTGCTCCGCCAACTGGAGACCGCGCAGCTGGATGGTCTGAGGCCAAAGAATTTCAAGCCGGGGAAACTTGTTCGGATTTTAGAGCGGGCTCAAGATGGCTCACCTGACGATCTTGCCGATGCCGAGCGGGCCCTGTCGAGGTCATTCGCGGCCTATGTCAAGGCGATGCGCGCCTTGCCGCGAAGCGCGATGCTTTATGCAGGCCAGGCGCTGATTCCGGTCGTGCCGACTACGACCTCCGCACTTCAGGCAGCCGCGGCAGCGCAGTCGCTCGATGAGTATGTCGCGGCGATGGGCTGGATGCATCCGCTTTACGCGCCGCTGCGCCAGGCGCTGGCCGATCCCGGCTATGCCCCCGAGCAACGCCAGCAGCTCGTCAGCAACCTCGCGCGGGTCCGGGCAATTCCGGCCAATCCAGCCCGCCGTTACGTTCTGGTTGATTCGGCGACGGCGACGCTGTGGATGTATGAGGACGGCCGCCCGGTCGATTCGATGCGGGTGGTGGTCGGCAAGCCGGATCACCAGACGCCGATCATGGCGGGGTTCATCCGCTATGCTATCGTCAATCCCTACTGGAATGTGCCCGACGACCTGGTGCGGCAGCGGATTGCCTATAACGTGCTGGCCAAGGGGCTCGGCTATCTGCACGACGGCGGCTATCAGGTTCTGTCGGACTGGAGCGAAAAAGCCACCGTCGTCGATCCCTCGAAGGTCAATTGGCGCAGTGTCGAGGCGGGGGTGATGACCCCCCGCGTCCGGCAGCTACCCGGTCCCACCAATTTCATGGGCGGCGTCAAATTCATGTTTCCCAATGAGCAGGGCATCTATCTTCACGATACCCCCGACAAGGAACTGCTGCTGAAGGAGTCGCGCCAGTTCAGTTCGGGCTGTGTGCGGCTGGAAGACGCGGTCCGATTTGGCCGCTGGCTGCTCGACAAGCCGCTCCCCCGCAAGCAAAAACAACCCGAACAGCGGGTTGAACTGCCCGAGGCGGTGCCAATTTATCTCACCTATCTTACCGCCATGCCCAATAATGGCAGGATCGTTTTCCAGCCGGATGTCTATGCCCGGGACGGATTGGCCGCCAACGCGCCGCGGCTGGCGAGTTTCGACTGAGATCGATCGTTCAGGCCCATCCCCCTGCGCGGCCTTGATGCTCTATCCGCGTCGGCGCTGGCCCCAGGTGAAGCTGGTCTGCAGCGAGTAATCGACGGGCCGTCCGCTTGCATCGCGCGCCGGGCGGTAACGGAAGCGCTCCTCGACCAGATCGCAAGTCAGGTCATCGAGCAACTCCTCGCCGCTTGAGCGAACCACCCGGCAGCTATCGACGCGGCCATCGTTACGCACCCGAAAGCTGATAGCAACAGTGCCGCCCGGTGCGCGGCCACCCGAACTTCCCGGGTAATCGCGGTCGCTCAGCGCGCCGGAGACCCGCACCGGCGGGAATGTCCGGCCGCCAGCGCCGCCCGCGCCCGATCCACCCGCGCCAGTCCCGGCGCCCCGACCACCCGCGCCGCTACCTGTCCCCGCCAGTGCCGCCCCTGCGCTCGCCTGGGCGCCCTGCCCCGCCACCGTCGCCGCCGGCGTCGGTGAGGCGATCGCGATGCGCGGGCTTGGTACGGTAACCGGCTTGGCCCTGGCCTTTTTGGCCGGTGGGGCCGCAGGCGCGCTTTCCGCCGGTTTGGACGGTGTCGGAGTGGGAGCAGGCACCGGCTGCTTCATCGGGGTGATGGCAACGAGCCGCATGTCCGGCCCGGGCGGCGCTGACTGGCGTCCGGCAAGACCCCATAGGATCACGGCCGCCAGCCCGCACTGGATCGCCCCCGCCGCGAGGGCGGGACCAATGCGGTTCCGGCGTGGTTGCCACGATGCGGCCACAGCGCACTCCTGATCGGTGATAGCTTGATTAACGGCCGGGCGCGCGGAAGGCTCCGGCCATCGCCGCAGCGCGCGCGCTATCTGGCGGCCAGGCTCACCGCGTCGCGCCCATAAACGTCGCCAAGCAGGGCCGCCCCGTCCGGACCTTCGGTGGCCGTCAGATAGGTGACGTAGACCGGCACCGGCGCCGGCAAAGCGATCACCTGCTCGGGCTCGCGCGAAATCGCGGCAAGCGGCCGGCCGAGCAGCCACTTGCCGAGGCCCGGCGCATCTTCCAGGCGGATGCAGCCATTGCTGAAATGCCGCTCGGGCTTGGCCAGAAGATCGCGGTCCGGCGTATCGTGGAGGTAAATGCCGAGCTCGTTGGGGAACAGGAATTTAACCTTGCCCATCGAATTCGCCGGCCCCGGCAACTGACGGACGCGCAATTCCTGCGTACCCGCCGCAACCGCATTCCAGTCGATTTTCGCGGGGTCGAGCACTTTCGCCGTATCGGTCCAATCAGAGAGCGCTTCCATCCCCATCGATTGGAGCGTCCGGCCGGACAGCACCTTGGGCGCGACATTGCTTTTCGCCAGGTCGGTCGGGATATTCCAATAGGGGTTGAGGATGGCAAAATGCAGCATGCCGACCAGCATCGGCGTCGGCGACGCGGGCTTGCCGGCGACCACGCGCATCGTGCCCTGCTGCCTGCCCTGCTGATAGTACCACAGTCGCCCCGATGCCGCGTCAACCACGACATGATGCGTCCAGGGCCCCGGCATGAAGCGCGTGCGTTCGCGATTGAGCCGCAGCCGGCGCAGCACATCCGGCGGTCTATTCTGCACCGCAGCTTGGGCGAGCAGATTGCGCATCCGCAGATAATGCGGGTTCATCCACTGCATCCCGGCGATGTAATGCGGGAACGAGATCGCCAGCGATCCGGCCCGCAATGCCGCCTCTTCCTGCGGCTTTTGCGGCTTCAGCGCGGGGTCGGCATAGGTGATTGCGACGGCGTCGCGCCGGGGCGGACGGCGCAGATCGCTGGCATATTTCGACAAGGCTGCGGACAGTTTGAGTTCGGCGCGAACGATCGCGCGAACATCGCCCTGCCGCGCTTCGTCAACCAGCTTTTGCAGTTTACCGGGCTTGAACGACGACGCCTTGAGGCCATCGAGTTCAGCGCTGCCGAGGAAATTGATCAGCGCTTCGGCCTCGGTGCCAATGTTCCCCCCGGCAGACCAGAGCGGTCTGAAACTGCGGCCGGCATAGACGCGCTTGAGCTTTCCCCCGGCCCGTTTGCGCAGTTCGGCGGCAATCGCCTGCGGCTGGGCGTTGATAACATAGGGAGCCGGCGGCCCCGGCACGGCAAGTTGCACCGGCGCCGGAAGCGGCTTTGCCGCTGGCGGCGGTTTAACCGGCAGCGCCGCGGGTGGGCGGCCTGGCTTGACCGCGCGCGCCGCCGACCCGGCAGGTACGGACACCACTGCGGCCGCGAGCAAACAGGCAGCAACCATCCGGCCGGGAATGCGGTTTGCGTGCATCCCCGGCCCAGGCATAATCAGCCTCGCTCGCCCCGGCGTGACACCAGGCTGGGAGCCGGCATCGGCATCGGCGCGACGTTCGGATGGTACAGGCCGTCGGAGCTGTAATATCCATCGACAAGTCCATCGCCGTCACGGTCGGCAGCGGTGGAACCGGCGACCGCGCCCAGCATTGCCGGCGGGCTGGCATAGCCGGGAGCCGGCGCGACATAGGGGGGGGCAAGCCCGCTGGCGCTATCGGCGACCGGCTGCACGGATTGCTCAACGGGAACGGCGGTATCGGTCTGGGCCAGGGCAACGCCCGATCCGGCGCCGGCAGCAATCGCGAGACCCGCCGTGAGGGCGAGAATTTGGCTAGTGAGTTTCATTGCTCTCTCCTTATGGCACGAGCAAAGCGCATCGTGCAGCAAACCAGAATGCCCCCTTGAGGACGGCACGTGGCTAGGGCTTGAAAGGCACCAAGGAAAAGCAGGATCGGTTAACGGGTCGGCAGAGTGTGGCGATTCCGGGGTGATATGAGGGTTGCCGGGGAACTACGCCGCAATGCGGTCGATGCGTACCGCAAACCGGCAACCACACTATTCCATCGCCTTGCGTCGCAAACGGGCCTCCGCCTGGGCATCCGCCAGGATCGCCCGCATCCGCGCCAAGACCACGCCGCCGAAAATCAGGCTGAAACCCAGCGTCGAAACCAGCAGCGGTATCAGGAACACCGGGTCGATCGCCGACTTGCCGCCAAGGACCGCCACCGTAATGCTGGGCGGCTGGTGCAGGCTGTTCCACCACAGCACCGAATAATGGATCACCGGAATATTGATCGCGCCGACCAGCCCGAAGATCGCCGCCAGCCGGCTCTGCCCGCCGCCGGCGTGCGACGCGGCGTCGGCCAGCGCGATATAGGCGAAATAGAGGAACAGCAGCACCAGCATGCTGGTCAGCCGCCCGTCCCATTCCCACCAGGTTCCCCACGCCGGACGGCCCCATAACGAGCCGGTGGCGAGGCAGATCGCGGCAAACACCGCGCCCGGCGCTGCGGCAGCGCGGGCAGCGATCCCGGCGAGCGGATGTCGCCAGACCAGCTCGGTGAAGCTCGCCGCCGCGATTGCCATCCAGCCCGCCATGCCCAGCCAGGCGGCGGGAACGTGGATGTACATGATACGCACGGTCTCGCCCTGCAGCCGGTCGGGAGGCACGCCTAACAAACCCCACGCGAGCGCGGCACCCGTCAGGGCCATGCCGGCGAGCAGAAGCAGCGGCGTCAGCCAGCGGGCGATGCGCAGGAAACGGGCGGGATTGGCGTAGGCGTGCATGGTCGGAAAGTTGATCTGCCCGTGTGGGGATCGCGGCCCGCTCCATGGCGGTTTTACCGGGGCATTGCCAGCGTTTGCGGATCGATTATGGCACAACGCTCAACAGCGACGCGGAAAGCGGTTAAGGGCCGCGCTGTCGCGGGCCGAATCGGCGCGGCCTGGAGAATGTGATGGTTGAGCGTGCGGGGTCCGGCTGGTGATCGCTGAGGCGGGCCTTGCGGCCCTGTGGCTGGCGGCGGCGATGGCGCTGGTACAGCTGGTGCTGGGCCTGCTGGCGCTGGGCGGATCGGGCAAAGCGCCGGGTCCGCAGGGCCTCGCCCCCGCTATCGGTCCCGTCGCGGTGGCGCAGGCGGCCTTGGTCGGGTTGGCTTTCGCCTGCCTGATCGCGCTGTTCGCCCGCTCCGACATGTCGGTGCTGCTGGTGGCGACCAACAGCCATTCGGCCAAGCCGCTGATTTACAAGATCGCCGGAACCTGGGGCAATCACGAAGGCTCGATGCTGCTGTGGGTGGCGATCCTGGGCGCGGCGGGCGCAACTATTGCCCTGTTCGAGCGCAAGCTGCGCGCCGACACCAAGGCGGCGACTTTGGCCGCGCAGGGGGCGATTGCGCTTGGCTTCTATGCCTTCCTGCTGTTCGCCTCAAACCCGTTTGCGCGCATCACCGGCGTGATTGAGGGTCAGGGACTCAACCCGCTGCTGCAGGACCCCGGCCTCGCCTTCCACCCGCCGACGCTCTATGCCGGCTATGTCGGCATGTCGGCGGCGTTTTCCTTCGCGGTCGGCGCTCTTGTCACCCGCAATGTCGGTCCCGATTTCGCCCGCGCCATGCGGCCGTGGATTCTGGGGGCGTGGATATTCCTGACGGTCGGCATTACCGCCGGTTCCTACTGGGCCTATTATACGCTGGGCTGGGGCGGCTGGTGGTTCTGGGACCCGGTCGAGAACGCGTCGCTGATGCCTTGGCTGGCGGCCACCGCGCTGCTGCATTCGGTCAGCGTGCTGGCCACCCGCGACGGCTTGCGCGCCTGGACAATCATGCTCTCGGTGCTGGCCTTTTCGATGTCGATGGTCGGCACGTTCCTGGTGCGCTCGGGCATCCTCACCAGCGTCCACAGCTTTGCCGTCGATCCAAAGCGCGGCATCTTCATCCTGGCGCTGCTGGCGATCTATATCGGCGGGGCGCTGGCGCTGTTCGCGCTGCGGATCGGCACGGTCAGCGAAGGCAACCGCTTCGAGCCGGTCAGCCGCGAGGCGGCGCTGGTGGCGAACAATCTGCTGCTGACGGTGATCCTGGTCATCGTGCTGGCTGGCACGCTCTATCCGCTGGCGCTGGAAGGCGCGACCGGCGCCAAGATATCGGTCGGCGCGCCCTATTTCAACGCTACCGCCGGGCCGCTCGCGCTGATGCTGATGGTGATCATGGCGATGGGTCCGCTGATGCGCTGGCGGGCCGACCGGGCGAAACTGGTGCTTTCGCGCGTGTCGCTGGCGCTGCTGACCGGCGCGGCGGCACTGCTGGCGCTGACACTGTTTGCCGGCAACATCGACATATTGCCGCTGCTCGGGCTGGTCGCCGCCGCCATCGTCGCCGCGGCAAGCCTGGCGCCGCTGTGGAAGCGCAAGCTGACCCGGACGCCGCTGTTCACCTTCGGCATGATCACCGCCCATCTCGGTTGCGCCGTCAGCATCGCCGGCATGGCCAGCGAAAGCGCCTTCACCCAGGAAAGCATGGTGGCGATGGCGCAGGGTGAGACCCGCGCGATCGGCCCCTTTGCGGTGACTTTCGCGGGGCTGCGCGAATATCCCGGCCCGAATTACGCGGTGCTCGACGGGGTTTTGTCGGTGCGCAAGGGCGGCGGCGCGCCCTTTGTCATGGCGCCGCAGCTCCACCAGTTCACCGACCCGCCAATGCTGACCAACCAGGCGGCGATCAAAACCTTCTGGAACGGCCAGCTGTATCTGACCATCGGCGAAAAGGCGGTCGGCAACCGCTGGCTGGTGCGGATGTGGTGGAAGCCGTTCGTCACCCTGATCTGGCTGGGCGGAATGATGATCGCGTTGGGCGGAATGCTCTCGCTGATCGGCCGGGTGAAGCGCGATATCGTCGGCAAGCTCGCGCCGGTTGCCCCACCGCCGGCATCCGCCCCCGCCCCCGCACTGGTGGCCCCGGCATGACCCGGCGATGGCTGCTCTGGCTGCCCTTCGCGCTCGGACTGCTGCTGCTCGGTCTGTTCTACCTCGGCCTGCGCAAGCCCACCGACCATGTCATCGTCTCGCGCATGGTCGGCAAGCCGCTGCCCCAATTCACCGCGCCGCCGGCGATCCCCGGCCAGCCGGGCGCGGCCACTGCCGATTACCGGATGGGCCAGCCGCGGCTGCTCAACGTGTTCGCCAGCTGGTGCCTGCCCTGCGTGGCGGAAATTCCGGTGCTGCTGCGTCTGCAGGCGATGGGCGTCGCGGTCGACGGCATCGCCGTGCACGACACCACGCCCGCCTTGCAGGCCTTTCTCGCCAGGAACGGCAATCCCTATGCCCGCATCGGGCTTGACGACCACAGCCGCTTGCAGGTCGCGCTGGGTTCCTCCGGCGTGCCCGAAACCTTCGTCATCGATGGCAACGGCAAGATCCTTCACCAGCACATCGGCGTGGTCATGGAGACCGACATTCCCGAGCTGCTCGGCCTGCTGGGGGCGCAGTGATGCGGACATGGATCGCCTTCCTCCTCGCCCTGCTGCTCGCCGCACCGGCGCTGGCGCAGGACTATGCCGAGGTCTCGCTGCCCGACGCGCGGCAGGAACGCCAGGCGCTGGCGCTGATGGATGCGATCCGCTGCGTCGTCTGCCAGGGCCAGCCGATCTCGGGCAGCAACGCCGACCTTGCCGGCGACATGCGCCGGATCATCCGCGAGCGTATCGCGGCGGGTGAGACCCCGGCGGAGGTCCGTGTCTGGCTGGTCGGCAAATACGGCGACTGGGTCAGCTTCAGGCCGCAGGTCAGTCCGGCCACCCTGCCGCTGTGGATCGTGCCGCTGCTGGCGCTGATCGGCGGCTTGTGGCTGTTGTCGCGCCGGCTCAAGCCGATGAGGAAGCGTTGATGGGCTGGCTGTTCGCCATCGGCCTCGCCGGTCTCACCTTCCTCGGACTGGTTCTCAGCCGCCGCTGCTCACGGATGGCGCTTGAACTGGCGGGCGCCGCGATCCTCGTCGCGCTCGCCGGCTACAGCTGGCAGGGCAACCCCGGACTGGCCGGGCAACCGGTGGTTCGAACCAGCGCACCCGGCGGGATCGCCGCCGAATAGGGCGAACCTGCCGAGCGCGGATGACACGCGCCAATTAGCTCGACTTCACCCGGAGCCCACGCTTATGGGTCGGGCAAAGGGAGCGGCACAATGGATCGACGCAAGGCAATCTTCATCACCGGCGGCGGCTCTGGCATCGGCCGGGCGATCGCCCGGCATTTCGCCGCGCGCGGCTGGCTGGTCGGGCTGGCGGATGTCAACGAGGCCGGGATGGCCGAAACCGCAGGCCTGCTGCCGGCCGCAAGCAGCTCGGTCCACCCGCTCGACGTAACCGGCGCGCAAGCCTGGAAACAAGCCCTGGCCGACTTCGCCAAGGCGGCGGGCGGGGTCATCGATGTCGTCGTCAACAATGCCGGCGTGGCCTATGGCGGCCCGCTGATCGCGCTTAACGAGAGCGAGGTCGACCGGCTGATCGCGGTCAACTTCCGCGGCGTGGTCAATGGCGCGCGGGCCGCTCACCCATGGCTCAAGGCAGCGAGCGGAGGATGCTTGCTCAACACCGCCAGCGCCTCGGCGCTCTACGGTTCCGCCGGCCTGGCGCTCTATTCGGCGACCAAATTCGCCGTGCGCGGGCTCACCGAGGCGCTCGACAACGAATGGCGGGGCGATGGCATTAGGGTCCGTTCGATCATGCCCAGCTTCATCGATACCTCGCTGCTCACCGGACCCGCCAATGCCAGCACCACCCAGACCAAGCGCGACCGGGTCATCGCCGCGGGCCTGGAATTCACCCCCGTCGAACAGGTTGCCGAGGCAGCCTGGCAAGCGGTCCATGGCGGCCGCATCCATACGCTGGTCGGACGCACCGCGCGCAAGCTCGGCTTCGCGGCCAAATGGGCGCCGGGCTCTCTGCGCCGCCGGGCGCGCCGGATGATGCAGCCGGGATAGAGCAACCAGCCCGGTTCAGCTGAACCGGCCGATCGCCTCCGCCATCGCCACATCCCGCTCGCTCAGACCGCCGGCATCATGGGTGGTCAGCGTGATATCGACCCGGTTCCACACATTCGCCCACTCCGGGTGATGATCGGCCTTCTCGGCATAGAGCGCGACGCGGGTCATGAAGGCGAAGGCCTCGCCGAAATCGGCGAAGGTGAAACGGCGGGAGATCGCCAGACCGTCGCTGCGCAGCGTCCAGTCCGGCAGGCCGGCGAGCGCCGCATCGCGCTGGGCATCGGTGAGTTTTGCAATCGGCATTGCGCCTCTCCTTACAAGACTTTGGCCAGCGCTTCGATATCGGCCATACCGGCAACGCTGGTCACTTCCATATCCTGGACCGTACGCGATATCATCGGCCCAAGCACCTTGCCGCCCAGCTCGACGAAACGCTCGACCCCGGCATCGTGCATCGCCAGCACGCTCTCGCGCCAGCGCACCCGGGCGGTGACTTGCTCCACCAGCAGCTGCTGCACTTCGCCGGGATCGGTCACCATCGCCGCGGTGACATTGGCGAACAGCGGCAGACGCAGGGTTCGGGGCGGCGTCCGCTCCAGCGCCTCGGCCATGGCATCGGCGGCGGGGCGCATCAGCGGGCAGTGGAACGGTGCGGACACCGGCAGGGCTATGCCCCGCTTGATGCCGTAATCTTTTACCAGCGAAATAGCGCGCTCGATTGCGCCCGTGTGTCCGGACAGAACAACCTGCCCCGGGTCATTGTCATTGGCGACCGTACATATCTCGCCCTGCGCCGCCGCATCGGCCAGCGCCTGCGCCTTGTCGATATCGGCCCCGAGCAGGGCGCACATCGCCCCGATGCCGACCGGCACCGCCGCTTGCATCGCCTGGCCGCGCAGCTTCAGCAGCCGTGCGGTATCCGCCAGGCTGAAGGCGCCGACGGCACACAGCGCGGTATATTCGCCCAGACTGTGCCCGGCGACGAAATCAGCCTTGCCGGCCAGCGCAATCCCGCCTTCCTGTTCGAGCACCCGCAGCACGGCAATAGCATGGGCCATGATCGCCGGCTGGGCGTTCTCGGTGAGTGTCAGCTGATCGTCCGGTCCGTGGCGCATGATCGCCGAGAGCTTCTGGCCAAGCGCGTCGTCCACTTCCTCGAATACCGCGCGCGCCGCCGCACTGGCCTCGGCAAGCGCCAGGCCCATGCCGACCTTCTGGCTGCCCTGCCCCGGAAATACGAATGCGCGCATCATCGACCCCTACTTGCTGTGGCGGGCGCCCTATGGCCACAGTCTGCCGGTGACAAGGCCGAAGGGCACGATTTTGTTGGCCGCATCATGCCCGATATCGGCATCGCCAAGAAAGGGAATTGCATGCCGCTCACACCAATAGCGCGCGATATCCTCCGGGGAAGCGCCAAACCCCCGGTCGTTCTCCGGGACTTCGCTCACCCGGCCAAGGCGCAGGCCGGCGATCCCGCCAAGATGCGCCGTCGCATGGAAGAACAGGCGGTCGACCGCGTAAAGATGTTCGCACACCTCCTCGACCATGACGACATGGCCAGCCAGCGCCGGCATCAGCGGCGTACCGCAGAGCATGGCGAGTGTCGTCAAATTGAAGGCGGCCGCCCGATGGTGATCCAGCGAGGGCTCCAGGCCGCCGCGGTCGCCGGCGAAATAGCGCAGCGCCCGGCGCACCGCTTCCTCGCCGCCATCGCGGCGGATGTCGTTCGGCATCGGCCCGTGAACGGGGTGGCCGATGCCTTCGCGGTACAGCGCGCCGAGCAGATAGCCGGCGTCGGAATAACCCAGGTAAATCTTGTCCTTCGCGGCATTGCCCAGCTGGCTTAGCGCCGCCCCGGCAATGCGATTGGCCCCGTAACCACCCCGGGCGAACCACACCGCGTCGATGCGGGGATCGTTGGCGCATTCGGCAAAGGCGGCCAGGCGCAATTCGTCCCGCCCGGCGAAATGGCCATCGACCTGGAAGCATTGCGCGTGAAAGTGCAACTCGAGATCGGGGAACTCCGCCGCCGCCAGAGCCATGACGCGCGCGGCATCCTCAGGGCTGATCGGGGTGGACGGTGCGCAGATGGCGATGCGGGGCATGGGCGCCTCTGTAACCGGCTTGTCATTCGCGCGAAAGCCGATAGCGAGGCTGCGATGACAGCCGCGCCTTCCCTCACCTCTCCCGACCTTCTTGGCCACCCCTGGTTCTTCTGCGGCATCGGCGGCTCGGGCATGCTCCCCCTCGCGCTGATCCTGCGCGCGCGGGGCGCACAGGTCGCCGGCTCGGACCGCAGCCGCGACCAGGGCCGCACCCCGGAGAAATTCGCCTGGCTGGAGAGCCTCGGCTTTACCCTGTTTCCACAGGATGGCAGCGGGATCGCCTCGGCCGAGCAGACCCTCGTTGCCTCGGCCGCCGTCGAAGACACCGTGCCCGAGATGGTCCGCGCCAAGCAGCTCGGCTGCCCGCGGATGAGCCGGGCGGAACTGCTGGCGGCGCTGTTCAACGCGGCCCCGCTCGGCATCGCCATCGCCGGCACCAGCGGCAAGTCCACCGTCACCGGCATGGCCGGCTGGATCATGACCCAGGCGGGCCGCGATCCGACGATCATGAACGGCGCGGTAATGAAGAATTTCGCCTCGCCCGACGCGCCGTTTGCCTCGGCACGGGTGGGCGGCAACGACACTGGGGACGGCGTCTTTGTCTCCGAGGTCGATGAGAGCGACGGATCGATCGCGCTCTACCGGCCCCAGGTGGCGGTGCTCGGCAATGTCAGCCTCGACCACAAAAGCCTTGAGGAACTGCGCGCGCTGTTCGGCGATTTCCTGGCCCGCGCCGACGTTGCCGCGATCAACCTCGACGATGCCGAAACCGCCGCCCTCGCCCCCCGCGCCAGGGCCTTGGTCTCCTTTGGAATAAGCAGCCCCGAAGCCATGATCGGGGTCGCAACCGGCAGCATCGCCGAGAGCCCAGCCGGCCTCGCCGCGACGATCCTCGACCGGCGCGATGGCGCCTCCCACGCCCTCACCCTCAAGGTGCCCGGCCGCCACAACCTGGCCAATGCCCTCGCCGCGATTGCCGGGACCAACGCCGCCGGCGTACCGGTTGCCGAGGCGGTCGCCGCCCTCACCAGTTTCCAGGGTCTCGCCCGCCGTTTCGACATCCTCGGCACCTCATCGTCCGGCATCACCGTGATCGACGATTTCGGCCATAACCCGGACAAGGTCGCCGCCACCCTCGCCACCCTTAAAGCCCACCCCGGCCGCGTCATCGCCTTCTTCCAGCCGCACGGCTACGGCCCGCTGCGCCAGATGGGCGCGGAACTGGCGGAGACCTTCGCCCGGCTGCTCGGCCCGGAGGATATCACGTTGCTCTGCGATCCGGTCTATTTCGGCGGCACCGTCGACCGCAGCCAGGGCAGCGAACGCATCGCGGCGCTGATCGCGGCGGGGGGCGGGAAGGCCGAGCACATCGCCGCACGCGAGGATTGCGGCCAACGCATCGCCGCAATCGCCCGCCCCGGCGACCGCATCGTCATCATGGGCGCGCGCGACGATACGCTGACCGCTTTCGCCAGGGATTTGCTGGCGCGGCTGAAGTGATTTCGCGTCCGCCGCTGGAAAGTCCCCTTCCCAGCGGGCGTTGAGGGGCGAGGGATTATAGTGACACTGGATTCTAACCAGTCCGGAAATCTCATTGTCACTGGAATCTGCTAAAGCATTCAGATCGCCACCTGGCTGCCCAGCTCGATTACGCGATTGGTCGGAAGTTTGAAGTACCCCATCGCGCTTTCCGCGTTGCGCACCATCCAGGCGAACAGCTTTTCGCGCCATACCGCCATACCTGGGCGTTGCGAGACAATCAGCGTCTGGCGCGCGAGGAAATAGCTCGTTTCCATTGATTTGAAGGCACCGCCGGCGCTGGTTACGGTGGCAAGCGCGGCGGGGATATCGACTTCGTCCATGAATCCGTAATGCAGGATCATGCGGTAGAAGCCGTGGCCGAGATCGGTTATCTCGGTGCGGCTCCCACCGGTAAAGTGAGGGATCTGTTCGGTCGCTACCGTCAGGATCAC
>JAYVWX010000169.1:0-3909 GCA_043785715.1 Novosphingobium sp.
GATCGTCACACGCGGCGGGAACGACGCACCACTTGGGCGGGCAGACCTCGGTTTCCTGCACATCGCGCAGGGTGAAGTCGCCGTGGCGGCAGTCGGCCACGGTGACGTTGCGCGGCGCGGCACTGGTGATCCACTGCCCGGCGAACTTGATGAACCCGCCGCGCGCCTGTTCGGTCGCAGCGAAGATCGGTCCGGCTTGGCCTGCGCCGACCACCAGTTCGTCGATATCCACATTCAGCACCGAGCGGGCACTGCGCAGATAGCGGAACCGGGCGTGCTGAAGCGATCCGGTCTGGCAATAGTCCGAATCCCACGGGGTTTCGATCCCGTCCACCGCACCGGCCAACCCGCCTTGCGGGCCATACTTGTAGGGCCAATGGACCACTGAGACGATAATGTCCGGAAAGATCACGGCCAGCTGTGCTTCCAGCTCGGCCGCGCCGTAGCGGGTCGAGGCGTTGTCATAGAGCAGTACAGCGTCGGCCCCGTGCAGGCGGGTGTAATAGCCGATCCAGTCGGCGATCCAGCGCACCTCGTTGTCCTTGGACAGGGTGTGCAACACCCGGCGGCCCGCAAAGCGGTGCGACAAGTTGGGCTGGACTGCGATATCCAACCGCCCGAGCGGACCATCGAGGGTAAGTTGCTCGTCGGCGGTGCGCAGCCAGATCTCGCTCGCGTTGATGCGTTCCACCCGCCGGGCGCGCGGCAACAGCGGGCCGAACCGGTTGCGCAACCGCGGCGCGGCGAGCAGCGGCGCAGCGAGGTTGAACAGCGGCGGGCCTTGCAGCACCACGTCGCGGCCGACCCGGTAGACGTCATAGAACAGCGTGTGCCAGTCGAACTGATCGGCATAGCGATCGTTCCGCAGGTGCGGCGGGCGCGGACTTTCGCGTAAGACCGGAGCATCGGCCGGCAGGATAACGGGCGAGAGCATCGCGCTCATCCGTTGACCGGGCGCGGCATGGCGCGGCGCCAGCGCCCGATTTGGACTGTCGATGCCAGCGCCAGAATTTCGCCCAGCGCCGGGTGCCGGGTCAATGCCAGCATGCCGAGCCAACCCAGCCCGCCCAGCACCACCGCGACCAGCAGCGCGCCAAACGTGATGGTCTGCGGCGGTGCCCAGAACACATAGGCCAGGCCAAGCGGGACCACCGCAGCCGTGGTCGCCAGCGCGCTCTTGGCATAGACCGCCAGCAGCGCGCGCACGTCGAACCTGACCAGCCCGTGCATGAACCCGAAGTAGAGACACAGCCATGCCGCGCCGTAGATCAGGCGCGAGGCGGCGGCGCCATCAACGCCCCACAGGCAGCCGATTGCCAGCAACGTGACCGAAAGAACGGTATCGATGATGTTGTAGGCCAGCAGGCGATTGAGCTTGCCGAGCAGGACCGGCAGCTCGCTGACCAGCGGCAGCGCAACCAGCATGATCTCGGTCATTGCGATCATCGTCAGCAGCGGCGCGGTGCGCATCCAAGCTTCGCCGTAAAGCAGGCGGACCAGCGGCTCGGCGGCGAGGGCCAGGCCGGCCATGCCCGGCCATACTACCGCCGAATAGCCCGCGCAGACACGCAAATAGGCCGGGCCAAGCGGCTCGCCCCGGTCGCGGATGCGGGCAAAAGCAGGATAGAATACGCTGCCGATCGCGCCGGAGATCAGCATGCGGAACTGGTCGGACAGGCTGACCGCGCGGCTGTAAAGCCCGACTGCACCCAGACTGAGCAGCTTGCCGACAATCAGATCGGGCGAACGCGTGCCGAGCGCGCCGGTCAGGTAAAGCACGCTCGACCGGGCGCCGAAGCCCAGTACCGGGCGTACACCGTCAAGCCGCAACGGCCACGGCGGGGCGGGGCGCAGGACTTGCGCGATGATCCCGCGGGTCAGACCGGCGGCGAAAGTCGCCCAGGCCAGCGCGAACGCGGAATAACCGGCTGCGGCCAGCGCCACGGCGACGCCGCTTTGCGCCATTGCACCGCCGACATTGATCGCGAAGTGGCCGCGAAACTGCATGGCGCGGGCCATCAGCGCCATCGGCACCACGGCCAGGGGAACGAACAAATAGTTCGCCGCGATGATCAGCAGGATCGGCGCAAGCTGGGGCTGGGCATAAAGCGCGGCGAGGGGGAAGGCGCCTGCCGCGATCAGTCCGGCGATCACCAGCGAGAACAGCAGCGCAACCGAACTGCAGCGGGCAATTTCGCGATGATCGAGCTGCGGCAGGCCCGAAATATAGCGCGACAGGCCGAAGTCCTGGAGGGTCGCAACCAGCAGCGCTGCGGCCAGCCCGATCGAAAACAACCCGACTTCGGCCGGGCTGAGGAACCAGCGTGAGATCACGACAGAGGTTGCGAACTGCAACGCGAACGACAGGTATTGTCCGGCCATCGCCCAGACGGCAGCACCGCGAACGCTCATCGCGGGGGGCTCGCGGTCGCTGGCAGCGGGGGAAGTAGCAGCGGCTGTTTGTTCGAACGTCATGGCGGAACTCAGGCCGCCAGAGTCATGGCCAGCGTCGCCGCCAATCGCGCTGCCCGAACCGGGGAACCGAACCGCACGAGTCGCGCGACCGTCCGCCACATTCCGTTGTGCGGGCCGCCTTCGTGAAGATAGCGCACCAGCAAGTCGAACCCGGCGTCGCCCAATCCGGCTTTTGAATAAAGCAAGCCCGGCGCCACGCGCGCGCGGACTGACCGAGCCATGCCGTCGCGCCCGAACAAGGCGTCGAGTGCATCAAGCGGGGGAAGCGCGATCAGGTTTTCGGTCGGGTCGGGTCGGCCCGCCTTGCGTTCCTCATAAGCAAGTCGTGCAATGGCGGCGCCGACCTGTTGCTCGGTCGCGTGGCGAGTGGAAACCTGCTCGGCATAGTGGCGGTAGCGGATCAATCGTTCGGATATCGAGCACAGCTTCGTCACGCCGGCGAGCCGAAGCCACAGGTCGAGATCCTCGCAGTGTCTGAACGCGGCGTGATAGCCCCCGACCGAGCGCACCAGTTCACGCCGGTACATCACTGCCGGATGACACAGTAGCGGCCAGCCGTGGTCAATTGCGCTAAGGAACGCGTCATGACTATCCGGATGTTCCGGCGCGTCCACGTGATAGGGCGCGCCGTGTTCGTCGATGTCCGCGCTCCAGCTACCGACCACGCCGTAATCAGGATGGTCCGCGAGGAAAGCGATCTGCCGGGCGAACCGTTCGGGCAGGCAGACGTCGTCGGCATCCATCCGCGCCACAAGCGGTGCGCGCGCTTCGGCCAGCAATTGATTCAGGCTGGCCACCAGCCCCCGGTTCTCACGCAGGATCGGCCGAATGCGCGCATCGCGCGAAGCGTAATCCGCGATGATCGCCTGCGTCCCGTCACGCGAACCGTCGTCCAGAATCAGGAATTCGAAGTCGGTAAAGGTCTGGGCCAGCACGCTGCCGATCGCTTCCGCCAGAAAGCGCTCGCCATTGTAGACGCTCATGGCGACGCTGACCGCGGGGGTGTTCATGCTCAAGATTCCAGGTTTACCGCCGGTTCAGACCACGCGATGCGTAGGCAATTCCATAGGCTATCAGGGTAAAGAAAGCGTCACCCGGTCTGCGGAATGTGCTGGCGGATGCGAACTCGATTCGACCAGATATGGGGCCCAACGGCGCGCAGAAGCGCCCGAAAAAGCCCGCAACCCCGCAGAAATCCTAGGGACTGAAACAAATCTGAAAAAAGCCGTTGACGGGTCCGGACCCCCTCCATATATGCCGCTTCACCGCAGCGGGGACGCCGATAAAACGGCTGAACCGGGGCGAGACGCCGACATTGACGGATAATTGGTCGCCTGGATTAAACTCTGGGTATGGCTGGTTGTCCGGTATGATTGTCGGTGAGTTCTTTGACATTGTTGGATTAGATGAAGGGACATGTGGGCGACGGCGTCT
>JAYVWX010000170.1:0-2279 GCA_043785715.1 Novosphingobium sp.
AAGCCCCGCGATCTTGGAATAGGCTCTTGCCAAACAATAGTGAACTTGTTTACGAAAGTCCGCGCCCCTGTCAACCTGCGCTCTGCGAATTTGGGCAGACGTGATCGCGGACGTTCGTAATTTTGGAAAGGATTCACCGATGGGCATGATGGACGGAAAAGCGGTGCTGGTTACTGGCGCGGGCCGGGGCGTGGGGCGCGGGATTGCCCTTGCCATGGCGCAGGCCGGGGCAGCTGTGGTGGTTAACGACCTGGGCGTCTCGATCAGCGGCGAAGGCCAGGACGAATCGTCGCCCGCCGAACAGGTGGTCGAGGAAATCCGCGCCATGGGCGGCAGGGCGGTCGCCAACCACGACAGCGTCGCCGACTGGGCGGGCGCGGGCGCGATGGTCAAGGCGGCGGTCGATAATTTTGGCCGCATCGATGCGGTAGTGAACAACGCGGGCAATCTGCGGGACGTCTATTTCCACAAGATGAGCCCGGAAGACTTCCGTGCCGTGGTCGATGTCCACCTTCAAGGCAGCTTCAACACCAGCCGCGCGGCCGCTCCATTCTTCAAGGAGCAGGAGAGCGGGGCCTATGTCCACATGACGTCGACCAGCGGCCTCATCGGCAATTTCGGTCAGGCCAATTATTCCGCCGCCAAGCTCGGTATTGTCGGCTTGTCGAAATCGATCGCGCTCGACATGCAGCGTTTCAAGGTACGGTCGAACGCGGTTGCGCCGTTCGCCTGGACCCGGATGATCGATTCCATCCCGACCGACACGCCTGAACAGCAGAAGCGTGTCGGAACCTTGCGGAAGCTGGAGGCGGAAAAAATCGCGCCGTTCGTCATCGCGCTGTGCAGTGACCAAGGCGCCAATGTCACTGGTCAGATCTTCTCGATACGCAACAACGAGATTTTTCTGTTTTCGCAGCCGCGCCCGATCCGCACGGCGCATACGGCGGACGGCTGGACTCCTGAGACTGTGGCCGAACGGGTGTTTGCCCAGTTCGCCAACGATTTTTATCCGCTCCACCGCTCGGGCGACGTGTTCACCTGGGATCCGGTATGACCAGCAGGTAAGACCACGACGCCAAGCGGCGTGCGTTGCTTGGTCACCCGCCGATTTCAGCCATCCCGCGATCGAGCACGAGCTGATCGCGGGTCGGGACCGAGGCACGGAAGCGGATCGCGCCGCTGCCGGTGTCCCAGAAATCGAAGCGCAGCACATCGCCCGGCAGCACCGGACGGGTGAAGCGCAGCGACATCGACTTGAGCCGCGCCGGGTCGAGATCGCAGAACTCGGCAAGGACCGCGTAGGCGGCGATACCCTTGGTGGCGAGGCCATGCAGGATCGGCCGGGGGAAGCCTGCCTCTTCGGCAACGGCCGGATCGATATGCAGCGGGTTGAGATCGCCCGACAGGCGGTAGATCAGCGGCAGGATTTCGGCGGCCTCGATGTCGAGCGAGCGATCGGGAGTGCTGTCCGGCAGTTTGTCCAGCTCGGCGGGGGCGTCGCCGTGGTTGCCGCTGCCGGTATCGCCGCGCAGCATCAGGCTGGAAATCGTGGTGGCAACTTTTTCGCCGCTTGCCGCATCGGTCAGCACCTTGCGCTGAAACATCATCGTGCCGCGCTCGCCCAGGTCGCGCAGGCCCATGATGTCGACCTTCGCGCGCACCTTGCCGGCTGGCGCTATGGCGGCGTGGATGGACATGCGCTGTTCGGCGTGGAGCAGTTTCTTCCAGTCGATCGCATGTTCCGGATTCTTGGACCAGAACCCGGGATGGCCCAGCACGTTGGCCATCGAAGGCATGGCCACCAGCCCGTCCTCGTAAAGAAAGCGCAGATGTCCAGGATCGAGCGGCTTGGCGCCGAGCCCGATGCCCAGCGCATAAAGGATCGTGTCCTTGTGGTCATAGGCCTGTTCGATCGGCCCGAAATCGCGGGCCAGGACGCTGGCGACGTCCATCAGTTTTTCTCCCGGCCCAGGATCGTGATCGCGGCAATGCCGTTGAAGGGCACGCCGCCGAGGTTATGGCACAAGCCGATGTTGACGTTGGCAAGCTGGCGTTCGCCGGCCAGTCCCTGGAGCTGGAGGTAGTTTTCGTATGCCATGCGCAGGCCCGATGCGCCGATCGGGTGGCCAAAGCACTTGAGCCCGCCATCGATCTGGCACGGCACCGCGCCATCGGCGTCATAGCGGCCGTCGAGGATGTCCCTCACCGCCTCGCCATCGCGCGAGGTGCCGAGGTCTTCCATGGTGACCAGTTCGGTGATCGAGAAGCAGTCATGCACT
>JAYVWX010000171.1:0-3782 GCA_043785715.1 Novosphingobium sp.
CGAGCATTTCCTCGGGAACGCCCATCAATTCTTCGGCAACCGCCGGATCGTCCTGCGGAGTGGTATCGTCAGTCATAGTGTCAAATGTTCCAGCTATCCGATGAGCTTGCCCAGGCTCTGGGCGGTGAAATCCACCATGGGCACGACTCGCGCATAATTCAACCGGGTCGGCCCGATAACCCCGATAACGCCGACCACCCGGCCCTCGCGGTCGCGGTAGGGCGAGGCGATCACCGAGGAGCCGGACAGCGCGAACAGCCGGTTTTCCGAGCCGATGAAAATCCGGGTGGATTCCGATTCGCGGGCGATATCCAGAAGTTCGGCGACCGACTGCTTGTTCTCCAGATCGTCCAGCAGCATGCGCACTCTCTCCAGGTCGGTAAGTGCCTCCTGATCGAGCAAGTTCGCCTGGCCGCGCACGATCAGCACGCGGCGGCGCGTCACGTCTTCGCTCCACACCGCCAGTCCGCGCTGGACCAGTTCGCGGCTCGCGGCGTCGAGCGCCGACTGGCCCGAGGCGATCTCGGCCCGCATCAGCCGCCCGGCCTCGGCCAGCGTCCGTCCGGCCAATCGCGCGGTGATGTAATTCGAGGCCTCCTCCAGCGCGCCGGGGGGCAGCGCGGCGGGAAGTTCGACGACGCGGTTCTCGATGCTGCCGTCCTCCCCCACCAGGATCGCCAGCCCGCGGCCCGGCGACAGCGGCACCAGGCTGAGCTGGGTCAGGCGCGGCTCGCGGCTTGGCACCATGACCACGCCGGCCCCCGCTGACAGGTCGGAGAGGATCGAACTGGTGGCTTCCAGCGCGGCCTCGATCGGCCCGGGCTCGGCCAGCCGCCGCTCGATCGCGGCACGCTCCTGCTGGCTTGGCTCGGCGACCTGCATCATGCCGTCGACGAACAGGCGCAGGCCGGCGTCGGTCGGCCGGCGGCCGGCGCTGGTATGCGGCGCGGCGAGCAGGCCCAGCCCTTCCAGTTCGTGCAACACCGAGCGGATCGAGGCGGATGACAACGCCAGGGCCCCTCCCCCCGCCAGGGTCTTGGAGCCGACCGGCTGCCCCGAAGCGAGATAGCCTTCGACCACGAGACGGAAAATGTCACGGGCGCGGGCGGTCAGTTCGGTGATCGGCGGTGGGGACATCGGGTGCAATGTAGAGCCTGCCCTTGCAGCCTCAAGCCCAATAAGCCAATGGCCCCACAGCTTAGATAAGGAACCCCCATGCGACCTTCCGGCCGTGCACCCGACGAGATGCGCACCCTAGAATTCCTGACGAATTACACAATCCATGCCGAAGGTTCGGTGCTGGTGTCGTTCGGCAACACCCGCGTGCTGGTCACCGCCAGCGTCGAAGAAAAGATCCCGCCGTTCCTGCGCGGCAAGGGCGAAGGCTGGGTGACGGCGGAATATTCGATGCTCCCGCGCGCCACCCATACGCGCGGCAACCGGGAGGCGGCGAAGGGCAAGCAGTCCGGACGCACGCAAGAGATTCAGCGGCTTATTGGCCGTAGTTTACGTTCGGTCACAGACATGAAGAAGCTCGGCGAGCGGCAGATCGTGCTCGATTGTGATGTCATCCAGGCCGATGGCGGCACCCGGACGGCGGCGATTTCCGGCGCCTGGGTGGCGCTGCGGCTTGCGGTGGACGGCCTGCTCAAATCGGGGGCAATTACCGAGGATCCGCTGATCCGCAAAGTCGCGGCGGTGAGCTGCGGGATTTATCAGGGCGCCGCGGTGCTCGATCTCGATTACATCGAAGATTCCAATGCCGACGCCGACGCCAATTTCGTGCTGATCGAAGGCGGCCACATCGCCGAGGTGCAGGCCACCGCCGAGGGCGCAACCTATGACGAGGAAGGCCTGCTGCGTCTGCTGCGCCTCGCCCGCATCGGCTGCGACCGGATTTTCGCGGGCCAGGCGCGGGCTGTCGCGCTCTGATGCCCCGCCTGTCCGGCAAGCTTGTCATTGCTACGCATAATGCCGGCAAGCTGAACGAAATCGGCGCGCTGCTGGCGCCGTATGGGGTGAATTGCCTGTCCGCCGGCTCGCTGGGGCTGCCCGAACCGGCGGAGACCGGCAAGACCTTCGCGGAGAACGCGCTGATCAAGGCGCGCGCCGCGGCCGAAGCCTCACAGATCCCGGCGCTGGCCGATGACAGCGGGCTGTGCGTGGCCGCGCTTGATGGGCGGCCCGGCGTCTACACCGCCGATTGGGCCGAGCGGCAGTGGTTCGAGGGCCCGACCGGCCGCGACTGGTTCATGGCGATGGGCAAGGTCGAAGGCATGCTCTGTGCGCTGGGGGCCGAGGTCGACCGCAGCGCCTGGTTCACCTGCGTGCTGGCGCTCGCCTGGCCGGACGGGGGCAGCGCGGTCTATGAAGGCCGGGTTGACGGCACGCTGACCTGGCCGCCGCGCGGTTCGCTCGGTTTCGGCTACGATCCGGTGTTCGTGCCGGACGGCGGCATGCAGACTTTCGCCGAGATCGACCCGGAGGAAAAACACCGGATCAGCCACCGGGCCGATGCTTTTGCCAAGCTGGTGGCGGATCAGTTCGGGTAGGGAATTTTCTGTCTTCAACTTGCCCCTCCCCCTCGAGGGGGAGGTTGGGTGGGGGGTGTACCGCCCTTCGATAGGGCGGACCACCCCTCGCCAACTCCGGCTAGGCAACGAGTTGCCAAGCCAGCGTATCCTCTCCCCTCAGGGGTGAGGGAGAGTACGACTCATTTCCAAAACGAAAAACCCTAACCCACCCGCCTATTATCGATATTCCCCTTCGGCCAATAGCGGCACACCAGCACCTCATTGCCGCCGCCGCGCGCAATCGCGCAGCCGACTGACTGCGTGGTTGGCCAGATCAGCTGGGTGTAATGGCTGACGTCGTCCCAATTGCCGGTGCGCGAAACACTGGGGAACAGGCCGGGGCGGAAATCGCGGGCCTCTTCCAGAAACGAGCCGATCATGTCTTCAGCGCTGTAGTACCCACTGGTGCCCATCCAAAGGTTCTCGCCTGAACCGCCGCGAGTGCGCCGATTGGAATGTTCAAAGGCGCGGCGCCGGACGAGCGAATCCGCCCATTCCTGCGACTGTGCACTCAGCTTGTCGCTCCAGACAAGGCGCGGGACACCGAGGCGGGTGCGCTCTCGGTTATGGGCGGCCAGCAGCCGAGCGGACGTGCCTCCTGGCGGTGCAGCCGTTAGCGGCGATGGCGCCATCAGTAGCGTAGCGCTAATGCCCGCGAGCAATGCGGCAAATTTCCCTGTCCCCATGGCGTTGCAACTTGACTTTCCGGGCCGAACCCTAGCTGACAGCCGGCATGGCCCGCGCGCTCTACATTCACTGGCCGTTCTGCCTCGCCAAGTGCCCCTACTGCGATTTCAACAGCCATGTCCGGCAGTCCGTGGATTTTTTGCGATGGGAGGCGGCGCTGCTCGCCGACATGCGGCATGAGCGGGCGCAAACACCCGGAGAGCCATTGACCTCGGTGTTCTTCGGGGGCGGCACCCCGTCGCTGATGCCGCCGGCGCTGGTCGAAAGCCTGCTGCGGGAAGCGCAAGACCTGTGGGGTTTTGCCCCGGATATCGAGATCACCCTGGAGGCCAACCCCTCATCGGTCGAGGCGGCGAATTTCCAGGCGCTGGCGGCAGCCGGCATCAACCGGGTTTCGCTCGGGCTGCAGGCGCTTGACGATCAGACGCTGCACTTCCTCGGCCGGCTGCATGATGCGGCCGAAGGTCTTGCCGCGCTGGAGGTGGCGCAGCAGCACTTCGCGCGGGTCAACTTCGACTTGAT
>JAYVWX010000172.1:0-2629 GCA_043785715.1 Novosphingobium sp.
CGGGGCCACCCCCTGTTCGGCCGCGCGGAGAGCGATATCCGTACGTCCGACCTGCGGCAGAGCGCCTACGTCAGCTGGGCCTACCAGGAAGCCTATGTCTCGCTGGAGGCCAATGCCCGGTTCAATATCCAGGGAGGCACGCCCTTTATCGAAGGCCTGGTCTACCTGATGCTCTCGGGAATTTATATTGGCTACCTTCCGCGCCATGTGGCGGCAAAATTCGTGGCGGAGGGCCGGCTGCGCGAACTCCTGCCGGCCGAAATGTCGCGCAGCTTCGACGTCAGCCTGATAAGCCGCCGCTCCCAGCGGACAAGCGCGGTTGTCAGCGCCTTCCGTCAGGAACTCATGGTCGCTCATGCAGCAGGAACTTCCTGACTGGCTAAATGGCGACCTCCCTTACGGGCAGGTCGGCCGGAATTTTCTTGCGGTTTTTCCAGTCGACCTTGACGTCATAAACGGCGGTCGCGCCGAAGCGGTTGGGCGCATGCGGATCGATACGCCGCTTGTCGAAGGCGAGGACCCGTGTCCCCAGCTTGAACGCCTCCTTGATGTCATGGGTAACCATGATGATGGTCAGCTTGTGCTCGCGCCACAGCTGCGTCACCAGCTCATGCATGTCGAGGCGGATGCCGGGATCGAGCGCGCCGAAAGGTTCGTCCAGCAGGAGCACCCTCGGCTGCTTGATCAGCGCCTGGGCTATGGCGAGGCGCTGCTGCATGCCGCCCGACATCTGCGCCGGATAAATGTGCAGATTGTCGCCCAATCCCACTGCGGCAAGCATTTCGGTCGCCCTGGCTGCAGCCCTGCGGCGGGCAGTGCCAAAGAGTTTGCCCAGCAGCGGCGACTGCTCGCATTCAAGACCGAACATCACGTTGTGCAGCGCGGTCAGATGCGGAAATACCGAATAACGCTGGAAGACAACGCCGCGGTCGGGCGCGCATTCAGCGAGCAGCGGCTTGCCGTCCTGAAGGATAGTGCCGCGCGTCGGGGCTTCCTGGCCGAGGACCAGCCGCAGGAAAGTGCTCTTGCCCGAGCCCGACGGCCCGATCACCGAGACGAAGGAGCCTTCCTCGATGTCGAGCTTGACCTGTTCGAGCACAACCTTGTCGCCGTATTCGA
This sequence comes from Novosphingobium sp., assembly GCA_043785715.1. GTDB lineage: Bacteria > Pseudomonadota > Alphaproteobacteria > Sphingomonadales > Sphingomonadaceae > Novosphingobium. The sequence continues at coordinate 1,120 of JAYVWX010000172.1, forward strand.
CCCAGACGTTGCGGAAGGACAAAAGCGGTGTCACTTGGCCGCCGCATGGGCCCAGGGGAACAGTTTCCTGCTGGCCAGCAGCAGGACGGCGTCCGTGACGATTGCCAGCAGCGAGATCCAGGCGACATAAGGCAGGATGATGTCCATCGAAAGGTAACGGCGGACGAGGAATATCCGGTAGCCAAGGCCGACATCCGAGGCGATGGCCTCGGCGGAAATCAGGAACACCCAGGCCGGCCCGACGGAAAGACGCAGGCTGTCGATCAAACGGGGCAGCGCCTGCGGCAGGGCAACGCGCAGCGTCAGTTGCCAGCTGCTGGCGCCCAACGTCTGCGCCTTGACCATCTGCTCCGCCGGCAGGCTGAGGACATGGCCGGCAAGGTCGCGGATCATGAAGGGGGCGATGCCGAGGGTGATCAGCGCGATCTTCGCAGTCTCGCCAAGGCCCAGGGCGATAAACAGGACCGGCAGGATCGCAATCGGGGGGATGACGGAAATCAGCGCGATCAAGGGGCCGAATGTCGCCCGGAAATAAGGCACCACCCCCAGCGCCAGGCCCACCAGCAGCGCCGAGAGCGTGGCGATCCCGATTCCCATTCCCAGCCGCCACAGGCTGAAGATGGTATCGGAAAGCGCGGTTATCTGGCCGGTTCGCGGATCGACCTCGGTCGCCAGGCGAAATGCCGCATCGGCCATAGCGAAGAAGGTCGGCAGGATCTTGTCATTCGGGTTCTCATGCGCGCGGGCAGCCGACATAACCGCATAAGCGATCACGAGCAGCAGGATCGGGAACAACGCAACGATGCTCCGTGCGCCCCGTCCCGGCTTGATGTTGACAACCCGCATCACGCAACCGGTCTCGCAACAATTGTGCCACTTCGCAAGGATGAGAATTGCGCGGGTATTACGTTATTCGATTGGGGTAATACTGCCTAAATCTTGGGCGCGGCGCGGCGGACTGCCCAAAATTTGCGCGTTGCCGTGCGCCCCAATTATTACGCTTTACGCCATTTGTAATATTGGTTAGGTAACAGAGGCTATGTCCGACTCGCCGCAACCGTCCCTTGTCCGCCTGAGCATCAGCCTGCCGGCCGAGCTTTCCGCTCAGCTCGATGTAATGGTTTCCGAGCGCAGGCTGGCCAATCGGTCGCAGGTGATTGCCGAACTTATTCGCAATGCTCTTGCCGAGCACAGTGCCCGGGAGCGCCCGCAAACGCTGCTCGCCGGCACGGTAACGCTGATCTACCGCGCCGAATCCGGCCGGATTCGTCAGGCCCTGGCGAAGGTCCAAAGGGGTTTCATCCAGGAGACCATCTCCTCGCAGCACGTCTTCCTCGAAGACGACCAGTCGCTCGAGGTCCTGCTCGTTCAGGGAGCGGCCCTGCGGCTGCAAACCCTGTGCGATGCGCTGCGAAAAGTCCGGGGCGTGCAACAGGCCCGGCTGGTGACCACCACCACCCTGCTGCCGCCGCTTTCGTCCCAAGGGGAAGGCTCATGAGCGGCGGAACAG
>JAYVWX010000173.1:0-4417 GCA_043785715.1 Novosphingobium sp.
CGGCGGTTTCCCAGTCCTTTGTGCGGTAGGCCGCCAGCATGGCATGATGGGCCGCAGTGAAGCGCCGGAATGCCGGCTCCTGCGCCTTCTGCTCATCGCCGATCAGCGCCGAAATCTCCTCCGGTGCGTCCCGTCCGACGACCCGCACCCGATCGACGACAACCGATGCGAAATCGGGAAGCTGCTGCGCCAGCGAGTTGCCGATCGCAATATCGATCCCATAGAATTTGGTCAGGCCTTCGAGACGGGAGGCGAGGTTCACGGTATCGCCGATCAGCGAATAGGACAGGCGCTGCGCCGAGCCCATGTTGCCGACACAGCAGGGCCCGGCGTTGAGGCCGATGCCGATCCTGACAGCATTCGGCCAAGGCTCACCCGCGCGGGTCGGCATCTCGGCGTTGAGCTGTTCGAGGCGGGCAAGCATCGCCAATGCCGACCTGGCGGCGTTCTCATATTGCTGCGGATCGTCGAGCGGTGCGTTCCAGAAGGCCAGGATGGCATCGCCGATGAACTTGTCGATGGTCGCCCGCCGGGCCAGCAGAATGTCGCACATCGGCGTCAGGAAGCTGATCAGGAAGCGGATGATGTCCTTGGGTGGCAGGCTTTCCGAAATGCGCGAGAAACTGCGGATGTCGCAGAACAGCACGGTCATCTGCCGTTCTTCGCCGCCCAGTTCGAGCTGCCCCGGGTCGGCGGCAATGCGCTTGACAAGTTCCGGCGACAGATAACGGTCGAAAGCGCGGTGGATATAGTTGCGCCGCCGCTCCTCGCGGTAATAGGTATGCGCTGTCATGGTGACATAGACCGCCAGCACGGCGAGCATGGGATAGGTCGGGTCGAGCAGGAACTGGTACTGACGGAAGGCATGCCAGCTTCCCGCCAGCGTGCTGCCGGCCAGCACCAGACCAAGCGCAGCGCCCCTGGCCGCGCCCAGCCGGGGCAACAGTGCGAGCAACAGGGCGCCGAGCGCCAGCACCAGACTGCGTTCCAGCCCTTCGGACCAGTCCGGCCGCGTGAGATACTGCCCCAGGATCATCTGCTCGGCGGCCTGGGCATGCACCATCACCCCCAGGTCGCGGTCCTGGACCGGGGTGGCGACAAGGTCGCGCAGGCCGATCGCGCCCGCACCGATGAACACGATCTGGCCGCCGAATGCTTCGGCCATCGCTTCGGGCGAGAGCGCGCCGGAGAGGATTTTCCAGGCCGGCACGACCCGCTCGGGCCGGGGCGCCGTATAATACATCCACAATTCGCCGCGGCGCGTCGTCGGCACCTCGAAATCGCCCACTTTGAGCGACACCACTTCGCTTTGCCGGCCGCCGCCGCCGATGTTGCCGCTGCCGTCGCTGGTCTTGACCAGGATCGAGCCCGCGCCCTGCGCCACCCGCAGCGCCTCGATCGAGAGCGATGGGAGGATTTGCTTGCCCTGGAGCGCCAGCAGCGGCGCTTTGCGGATAATCCCGTCGCTGTCGGTGGCCAAGGTCAAGGAACCGTTCCCCCGCGCCGCCTGTTCGAGCGCCGGGAGCGGCAGGATCGCATTGTGGTAGGCTGGCAGCACCGCATCGGGCGCAGTGCCGGAAACGGCGAAGCCTGCCTTGGGGGTCGCGGCGGCGCGCTGCGGATCGTTGGACAGGAAAAAGCCGGTCACCACCGGCAATTCGCGCATGGTCCGGGCAAGCTGTGCGTCATTGTCGGGCAGGCGCTTGAGCGCCGCCAGCAACTGCGGGTCGCCGCCGATCTGTTTCAGGCGGTCGGCAATCTGGGGCGGTGAGGTGCGGTCGGGTTCGGAAAAGACAATGTCGAGCGCAATCGCCGAAGCGCCAGCCGCACCCAATTGCTCGATCAGGCGGGCGATTTCGGTTCGCGGCCAAGGCCACTGGCCGTAGCGGCGGATCGACGCCTCGTCGATATCGACCACCTTGACGGGCACCGGCTGGTAGGGACGCGGCTTGGCTCGGATATACGAATCAAAGACCAGCTGGCTAACCTGGGTCAGCGACGAGAGGCTGACTACTTGCAGGGCGAAGACTGCAAGCAGGGCCAAGGCGCCAGTTAGAATTGCTCCTCCCCAGCCGGCCTTGGTAATGCGGTAGGGTTGCATCAGGCGGGCCCCGTTGACAGGCAAGCCTACAGGCTTGCAATCTTATTTCAACCAGAGAAGCATTCGGTGGTTGGTCAGTTTGAAATCTTGAGCGCCTGGAGTGAATATTCTAACACCATCAGGAAAGTTCCGCGGATGGCGACCAAGTGCCCCGGCAAGTCTTGGGAGCGAAGGCGTGGGGCCACGATTACGAATTTGCCGTTCCTGGGATGATGGGGGCAACGCAGTCAAACGCCAAATGTACAGTCGAGCCAGTCTCGACCTGCTCAAATCCGGCAAGCAAGGCGAGGCAGGGCAACTTTGCAAGCCGATTGACAGATTCTGCCACGCTACCCCCGGATCGCGCCCGGAGCCTTGGGTTGATCGAGGTGTCCAAGTGGTCCATTGGCATCAAACGCACTCGCGGCGAAGCGGATTGTGCGCCTGCTACGACAAGCCCACGTGGGAGATGATATGCGAACTGTAGCGATCACGCCGGACGCAGTGGCCGAACTGGCGCAGGCGCTGCCGCCGGGCGAACCGGTGACGATGCTGAACCTGCTGCGCTTTCGCGACCAGGCGCAGTACGCGGGCGAGGAACTGCCGCCCTGCAGCGGGCGCGATGCATACTACCGGCGTTATGCCCCGGTCGCGACCGAGCTGGTCACGGCGCGCGGCGGCAAGGTGATCTGGGCCGGACGGGCGGCGGGGCACACCGTCTGCCCGCCGGACGAGCGATGGGACGATATCCTGATCGTCGAATATCCGGATGGAGCGGTGGTTGCGGCAATGTTCAGAGATCCCGCTTATCAGGCGGTGGTGAAGCACCGTACGGCGGCCCTGCTGGATTCGCGGCTCATTGCCATGCGCGCCGGGGGGATCGAACTGTGAACTGGGCCGCCTTGAACCGACAGATTTTTGCCGGCGCCGCCGGGCCGATTTCGGCCGTGGTGGAAGGCAGCGGTCCGCTGGTGATCCTGATGCACGGCTGGCCGGAGCTGGGCTATTCCTATCGCCACCAGGTCGGCCCGCTGGTCGCGGCTGGGTACAGGGTCGCAGTACCGGACATGCGCGGCTATGGCGCCAGCACCAAGCCCGAGGATCCCGCGCTCTATTCGACCGACGCCCACGCCGACGACATGGCCGCGATCGCGCGCGGGCTGGGGCGCGAGCGCTGGATTTCGGTGGGGCATGATTGGGGCTCGCCAGTGGCGTGGCGCTGCGCGCTGCGCTTTCCGGATGCGGTGGCGGCGGTGTTTTCGCTCAGCGTACCGCATCGGCTGGGGGCCACCATTTCGGCACATACGTGGTTTGACGCGGCCTATTCGAACCGCTTTTACTACATGCGCTATTTCGAGCCGGTCGGCCCAGCCGAGGCCGAACTGGAGCGGAACCCGCGCGACACGCTGAAGCGGGTCTATTATTCGCTGTCCGGCGATGCGCCGCTGAACGACTGGGTCAGCGACCGGCCGATCGACGATCCGCTGCTCAAGGGACTGTCGCCGCCGCCGGCCGGACCGCTGAGCTTCATGAGCGATGCCGAACTGGACGTTTATACCGCCGCCTTTGCCGCGAGCGGATTTCATGGCCCGCTCAACTGGTATCGCAATTGGGATCGAAACGAGGCGCAGGCGCGCACTTATGGCGATCAGCACGTGCGTCAGCCCGCCGGGTTCTTCGCTGGCGACAAGGAGATCGTGTTGGCGATGTTCCCCGGCTGCGTCGAGGATCAGCGCGCGATCTGCGACGATTTGCGGATGGAGCGGATCGTACCGGGCGCCGGGCACTGGATTCAGCAGGAACGTCCGGATGAGGTCAATGCGGCGCTGCTGGAGTTCCTGCGCTCAGTCGAGATTTAGCGATGTGCTGTCGCGCTCTCAGAGTGGATGGCTAAACACGCGGCAAGCCATCGTTTTTCAATATGCGTTTCAGACCGCTTAACTATTATGGCCCTGACAGGATAAGTCCTAGGCTCCTATTAACATGATCTTGTTTGCCGATGATGGTCGGCATAATTCTTCGGGCGCATCAGGCAACCATGGAAATCATGAATCAAGCGCGACCAGATAATGTCCCGGCGGATCGAGTGATCGATTTCGATGTGAACAATCCGCGCGATCTCGCTCGCGGATTTCATGAATCCTTTGAAGTGCTCCAGCAGCCAAACGTCCCCGACCTTGTCTGGACTCCGCGCAACGAGGGCCATTGGCTGGTAACCAGCGGCAAGCTGATGATGGAGATTTTTCCGGACTTCGAGAATTTTTCGAACCGGATCATCGTCATTCCTAAGTCAGTCGGGGAACAGCATCAAATGCTGCCGACGACTTTGGACCCGCC